>SLNM01000273.1 GCA_007133055.1 Lentisphaeria bacterium | reverse complement strand
GCACCGAATCAAGCATCAAGGCAAACACCAGCGCCGGCCAAACCACCCGCCGCCAGTCGAACACCATCAGCAGATAAAAAACGGTCGATATGAAAAAAGGCGCTGCCACACTGTAGGCGCCCAGCAAAACTTCAAGCCAGGCGGCCGTCAGCAGAACTAAAACAATCCATGCCCATTCAGTCATTGGCTAGAATCATCCCACACTTCGTCGCTACACTTCGTTCAAAAAATCTTTGCGTTCCGGAATCTGTCCGTGGAACGATTTATTTGGCCTGAAGACGACCGCCGCTGGCGGGTTAACCTGATTAATTCATGCGAATTCGGCCATGCGTCATTATATATTTATAATCAACAGGATACAGGAATTGTCCTGAAAAATCTGGTTTGTCACATATTGCATGGCCGAATTTCGCACCCGAAGGGCGGCCAATTTCACCGCATCCTGCCACGAGCCATCGCCTTGCGGTAGAACGTCACAGCTGCGGCTTGTCTCGTGGCAGCCTGCGGCAAACTTGGCTCGTGAATTAAGCAGGTTACGGCTCACGGCGTTCGGGAACCAGGACTGAAACAACACGAAAATCGGTCAGGTCGGCGGCGGGCGCAACCTTCAGGCGTGCGTGAGTCATGTCAACAATCTCCGCCACCCGCCAGTTATCCCACTTTACCACTTGCCCCACGACTATTCCCCCGGGGGCATAGCCACTGAGTCCGGAAGTTTCAACTCTCTCGGTCTCCCGATAAAGTGCGTCCCGCGGCAGAAAGTCGATCATGGCAACCTCTCTGCCTGTTGCAGGATCGCGTTGGTGCCCGCCCAGCAAAACCCCGGTCACCCGGCTGTCACTCAGACGTACACTCAACCGGCAGCGGGGATCCAGCACCGTCGCCACCATGGCTGTACGAGCCGCCACCTCCACTACCCGGCCCACCGCCCGCTCGCCAACCAACACCAAATTGCCGGCTGACACCCCGTCCAGCGAACCATGATCGATGCGGAAGCGACGGTCCCAGGAAATCGGGTCACGGGCAACAACCAAAGCAGGCACCCGCAACCAGCCTGCGGGCGGCGCCAAATTCAACGCCCGGCGCAGTTCATGGTTTTCCGACTCTGCCTCGCGAAGCACGGTCAGCTCAAGCTGTAACTGGTGCAGCCTCTCCTGCAACTCATCCAGCCGCCGCCGCTCCATGGCTGACAGGGGCAGCACACTGCGAAATGTCTCCGCCACCCATTCCCCGCCGCTTCGACCGCCGGCAAGCAACGGTTGCATGGCGCCGCCAAGAAAACGGCGCAACCCCGGCGACAAACTGGTCGTCAAAATCGCCAGTCCGCAAACCGCCAGTATGATCCAGGGATAAACAGATTTACCCCTTAAACGCTTGCCTCCGCCGCCTCCAGCGCCGGAACCTGCATAGGATATGCCGGAGCCGGCTGACTTGGTTTTTATCGGTGTCATGATGAATGATTTTTTCGGAATCGCCAACCGTCAGTAGGTGCAAAGTCCACTTCGATTGCCAATAAATTTCATTGCCCGCATGATCGCCAGGCGCCACCCGCTACTTTGATAGGCCTGAAATCCGACCGTGTAAAGAACATCGTCGCAATTATCCCAAAGCCGCTCGAAAACCTCGCCGTAGCGCACACCCAAACTACGCGCATTTTCCAAATAAAAAGCCGACTCCAAATTCTGACCGCGCAAATTGCGAACCGTGAAATTGGCCGACCCCACCAGCATCCGCTCATGGCCGGTGTGGCGGTTGATCAGCCGAATAACTTTGAAGTGAGCCTGCTCGCCATGTGTAAGAAACCAGCGTACCCGGACATCTCTGCCGGCCTCTGCCTCGGCCCAGCCAAGCAGGCGGTGGGCAGTAACCCGGTTGGGAACCCCGTGCTTGTTCCGTCCGAAAGCGTCTATGTTCGGGTCCAGTAGCAGTCGCAACTGCGCCCCTCGCTCGGCGGCCGCCCGCAGTCCCTCGATCACCTTAGGGTCAGACAGGTAGAACATCATCATTTCAATCCGGTCGCCGCTGTCAGCCGTGGCCAGCATCCGATCCAGTCGCCGCGCCACCTCCAGCTCCGACAAATATTGCACCATCACACCGTCTTCACCATCGTACAACGGCGGCATGGCGGGCCATTGCCGAACCCTTCTTTCCAATTCGCGCACCAGCTCCGTCGCTGTGTCCGGTCCGAAATACAACTGCGGACGGCGCAGCAGCGAGGCTCGGGCCAAATTATATTCGCTGAAGACAATGTCGTGTATCGGACCCTCGTTGTCCAGGATCACCGCCAGATTGCCATGGGCGCTGCTGGCGCTGTGAGGATTGCCCGAGCCAACCATTGCCGACCACCGCCCGTCCGCCCGGCGAACCGCCGCCACCTTTCGGTGGTTGGCCTTGAAATTCAAAGCCCGACTCATCTGCCGCAAGGAAAATCGCTCCGCCTCGGGATCAAACGGGTTCGGCAGAAAGCGTCGATCAATCACCGGTCCGGCAAGCCAGCCCAAATGACGCAATACCCGATAGAACGGGGAATAAACAAAATTGCTGTCCGGCAACTGATGAAGATCAGTCAGCACAACATGCCCGCCCGCCTCCACCAGGGGCAGCAATGCGGGCGGACATGACTCCTGGTAGCCGCTGTTGATCATATCTGTGACAAAAAGGATGAAAATGTCAGGGTGCCGGCGCCGGCTCTCCACCAAAGCATCGACCAGCTCCTGGGACGTGTCCCGATAGAAAGGAGTGCTGCGGTCGAAATGATAACGATTGACCAGAAACAAGTCAAGCACGATCTCACGCTCAGCCTCTGCAATCATCTCCAGAAGCGCATCGAAGGTTTCATGCTCGGTAACCCGTTCGCCGTCCCGGTCAACTCCGGTCAGATCAAAATAAATACGTAGATTCCCAGGGTTGACCGGGGTCAGCTCGGAGACAACATTGAACCCCCTCATCCTGCCCGCACCCAGATTGATCAGCAAGCCAGTGACGTAAACCACCGCCGGCAGAGCAATCGCAGCCAACAGCATTCGGTAGCGAAGGCGCCGCCACCTTCGGCCGCCCCGATTGTCGTCCCCGGCCCCGTTGTTATCCTTTGCACGCGCATACAACGCCATGCCTTCGACTCCCGCTGGTTGACCTCGAATTCGTAATTCCTATGAATTTGCCAGATTGATATCAACCTGTATTCGCCCCTTAAAATAGCACCCGATTAACTTGTTTCACAGTCGAACGAAAAAAACCGACAACCCGCCTTGCACCCCATGACGCAGCTCTTGGCAATCGAAATATATGGCCGGACGACGCTTACGGACGACGTATTCCATGGCAGGTAGATTCGCCGCGCCACCGGGAAAACACCCGTTTGAGTACAGGCTTCAGCGAGTCCACCTGGCTTTTTGCCCCGGATACCCCCGGGGGAGACTCGGTATTTTTTCCATATAAGTAATGAAAAATATCCTTAAATAAAGTCTGCTCCTCGGAAACTCGGAACGCACAGCCTGAAGGCTGGACTTATACCGAGCTCTATAACCTCGCATTTACCCAAAATAGGCAATGCGCAAAATGGGTAATTGTGAGGGTGCGAAAAAGGGACAGGGACAGATTTTGAACTGCGAAAGGACGCGAATGGAACAGCCTGGAGCCGTCCGACCTCGGACGATAATTAACGGCGGAGGCCCGCCGTCTCCAAATCTGTCCTTTACTTGTTCAGTTGGATATTGAGTGTTGGTTATTGGATATTCTGTCTCGCCTGCCTGTGCGTCGCACGCAGACAGGTCAACCGGCATGAAATCGCCACCTTTCGCTGACGCATTACCTCAGCCCGTTTTTTGTTTTTGTATTGTCCTGGGTCATGCGCTACAGTAACGGGCTAACCGGCAACCAGTCAATTTGAGAAACGATGGCGAAAACAACAAGGCTGAAAGATGGCAGGACAGACTTTAATCTATAAAATTCTCCGCCACCACCTGGCGGACGGAAACTTGCGCCGCGGCGAGGAATGTCGGATTCGGATTGATCAGACACTTTGCCAGGATGCCACTGGCACCATGGCGTTCCTGGAGCTGGAGGCCATGGGCGTGGAGCAAGTGAAGACGGAACTGTCGGTGCAGTACATCGACCACAACACCAGCCAGTTCGGACCGGAAAACCACAACGACCACTTGTATCTGCAATCGGTTTGCGCCGCCAAAGGGGTTTGGTTTTCGCGGCCCGGCAACGGTATTTGTCATCAAGTTCATTTGGAGCGTTTCGGTGTTCCCGGCAAGACCCTACTTGGCTCCGACTCCCATACTCCGACCAACGGTGGCCTGGGTATGGTGGCGATTGGCGCCGGTGGCTTGGATGTGGCCGTGGCCATGGCTGGGAAACCGTTCAAGATGATGGCGCCGCGCGTTATCGGGGTCTGCCTGAGCGGTCGCCTGCGACCGTGGGTTTGCGCCAAAGATGTGATCCTGCACTTGCTGTCGATTCTCTCGACCAAGGGCAACGTCGGCTGTGCGATCGAGTACTTCGGCCCCGGGGTCGCCTCTCTCACCGTTCCCGAACGAGCCACTATAACCAATATGGGAGCCGAGCTGGGAGTTACCACCTCGGTCTTCCCTTCGGACGACAACACCCGCGCCTTTCTCGAGGCGCAGGGCCGGGAAGCGGCCTGGCAACCTTGCTCGGCCGATCCCGACGCGGAATATGACCGGCTAATCGAGATTGACCTGGCCGAACTTAAACCTTTGGCCGCCTGCCCTTCAAGCCCGGACCTGATCAAGCCGGTGGCGGCGCTTCAGGATACTCCGGTGGCCCAGGTAATCATTGGCTCCTGCACCAACAGTTCGCTGAAGGACCTGATGCTGGCGGCGGAAATCATGCGGCGGCACAAGGTTCACCCGCAGGTCTCTTTGGCCATCGCCCCGGGCAGTCGCCAGGTGATGAGGATGCTGGCCGACAACGGTGGACTGAGCGCGCTCATCGGCAGCGGCGCCCGCATCCTCGAGTCCGCCTGCGGACCATGCATCGGCCAGGGCATGAGCCCGGCCAGCGATGAAGTCACTGTGCGCACATTCAACCGCAACTTCAAGGGGCGCACTGGCACCGCTCATGACCAATGTTACCTGACCGGGGTTGAAAGCGCCTTGATGGCGGCGATCCATGGACGCATGGTCGATCCCACAACCTGCTCCATCCAATACCCCGAGTGGCAAATGCCGGAGGCCTTCGACACCGACGACAGCATGCTGATTCCGCCGCCCTCCCCCGCCCAGGCACAAAAACAAAAGATTGTCCGCAAGGAAACCGTGGGGCAGCCACCGCAATGCAGTCCATTTCCACACGAACTGAACGGGGAGGTGGTGATTCGGGTCGGAGACAAAACAACCACCGACCATATTATGCCGGCCGGGGTCTTTCTGAAACTGCGCAGCAATATTCCGGAATATGCCAAAGAGGTTTTCAACTGCTTCAACGAACCTGGCAAGCCAACCTTTGCCGAAAGAGCGGTCTCGGTTCGCGAAGCAGGCCGCCAGGGTGTGATCGTGGCCGGCGAAAGCTACGGCCAGGGGTCGTCGCGCGAACACGCGGCAATCTGCCCCATGCATCTGGGGGTGCGCCTGGTGCTGGCGGTCAGCATCGAAAGAATACATGCGGCCAACCTAATCAATTTCGGCATCCTGCCGCTGTTGTTCAAAGCCCCGGAAGACCTGGATAAAATCAACCAGGGCGACACGGTTCTGCTGCCGGACTCCCCAGGCCAACTTAGCTCCGGGCCAGAAGTCGAACTGACGGTGATCACCGCCGATCATCGGCGTTTTCAACTTTCGTGCCTACACCAGTTGTCAGAGCCGGATGTGCAAACGGTTCTCGCCGGCGGCCTGCTCAACCTGCCCTGACACCTGAAATCTGTAGTAAAAATGAGTCATTGCTGGCACCATGCCGCCTATTACTGTCGAGTACGAATGTCTGTATGTCCACGTGCCGTTCTGCGCCGACAAATGCGACTACTGCACTTTCTACTCCGAGGGCGCCAGCACCGCCGCCCAGCACAATGCCTACCTTGACCGACTCGACCATGAACTGACCGAACCCCGCCAGCCTTTGACCAGTCTGTCCGCGATATTCATTGGCGGCGGCACTCCCAATTTTCTGGCCGCCGACAAACTTCGCCGGCTGCTGCAAATAGTCCGCAGCCACTGCCAGGTTCGTGCCGGAACCGAACTGACTGTCGAATGCAACCCTGAACATCTGCACCCCGCCAAGATTGCGGTCATGGCCGAGGCAGACGTCAACCGAGTCAGCCTGGGCGTGCAAAGTTTCCAAGCCAAAACTCGCCGCCGGCTTGGCCGCTGCGGCTCGGTCAATGATCTTGGAGAGCGCTGCCAACAGTTGCGAGAACACGGCATTGACAATCTTTCCCTGGATTTGATCTACGGGGTCCCGAGGCAAAGCATCGATGACTGGCATTCCGATCTGACCACCGCCATGACACTCGAGCCAACCCATCTCTCCGCCTATGAATTGAGCGTCGACAAGGAATCCTCCTCGGGCCGGCGGAATAATATTCACCCGCCCGATCCCGATCAGGCTCTGGCATTATGGCGGGAAACCGACAAAATTTGCCGGAAACATGGCTTGAAACGCTATGAAATCTCCAACTTCGCCCGGCCGGGATATGCCTGCCGTCATCATGACGCGGTTTGGCATGGCGCCCCCTATCTAGGCTGTGGTCCGGCCGCCTGCTCGTTCGACGGGCGAGTTCGCTGGACCAACCCATCCAGCCTGAACCTATGGCTGACCGGGGCGCCGCCAACCATCGACGCCATCCCTATCCGCAGGCGAGCCGCCGAAATTCTCGCCTTCGGCCTGCGCACCTGTCGTGGCTGGTCGGCAGCGGAGTTCAAACGCAGAAGCGGCTTTGACCTCTGGCGGTTGCACGGACCGCAGTTGACCGCTCTGTGCGAGGAAAAATTGCTCGCAAACCAGGGCGACAGAATCAGGCCAACCGCCAAAGGACTGCTTTTCGCCGACCATATCGCCAGCCGTTTGCTAGCCTGATTAATTCATGCGAATTCGGCCATGAGTCATTACGCATTCGTATTCAACACGATGGCAAACTTGGCTCGTGAATTAAACAGGCTAGTCCCGAGTACAGAGAATTGCGAACAAATCTGGAGATTCAGACAAACGACGCTATGTTACCCTGGCTCTCCGCGAAAAGGTGATTGCGGACATTGCAAAGGTGAATGCCAACCATGCCCAGCCTGCAAAAAGAAATAGATCAATTACGCCGGCAAAAGAAGGCGGTAATCCTGTCACACACCTATCAACCGCCGGAGATACAGGACATTGCCGACATCGTCGGCGATTCCTACGGACTCAGTTTACAGGCCACCAAGGTGGAAGCGGACTTGATTGTCTTCTGCGGTGTCTCCTTCATGGCCGAAACCGCCGCCATCCTTAACCCGCGGCGCCGGGTGCTCCTGCCAGACGCCAGCGCCGGATGCCCGATGGCCGAAATGATTACGGCTTCGCAGCTGCGCGACCTTAAATCACAGCACCCGGGGGCGGCCGTGGTCTGCTATGTCAACTCAACCGCCGAAGTCAAGGCGGAAAGCAGCATCTGCTGCACCTCCTCGAATGCCGTCAAAATAGTCGAGTCCATACCCCCGGAGCAACCGATTATTTTTGTGCCGGACCGTTATCTTGGCCGATTTGTCGAGCGCCGCACAAACCGGCAGTTGATTGTCTGGGACGGATTCTGCCCAACTCATGCCATGCTTGAAATCGACACTGTTCTAGGTATGAAGCGGCAGTATCCCGAAGCTGAATTAATGGTTCATCCTGAATGCATGCCGGAAGTGCAGGACGCCGCCGACCACGTGCTGTCCACCGGTCAAATGTGCGAACTGGTCAAGACCACCGAATGCCGCCGCTTTTTAGTCGGCACCGAGGAGGGCATCATCTACACACTGCGCCAGATCGCCCCGCACATCGACTATATCAGCCTCAGCCCGCAACTGGTATGTCCGAACATGAAAAAGACTACGCTGGCCAAGGTTCTTCATTCCCTGCAGACCGGTGAACCGCGCGTCACCGTCCCGACCGAAGTGGCGGACCGGGCCAGGCAGGCCATTACCGCCATGCTGGAAGTAACCGAAGGGCGCTCTTTCAAGTGACCGACCAGAGGCAACGGCTTGGCGAACAGCCCGTCGGCAGACTGCTCTTCGGGCTTTCGGTACCGGCCATAGTCGGCATGGCATCGATGGCTCTTTATATGCTGGCCGACACGATTTTCATCGGTCGCGGAGTCGGCTCGCAAGGGATAGCCGGCATCACCGTGGTCATTCCATTGCTCACCCTGATCCTGGGGCT
>SLNM01000062.1 GCA_007133055.1 Lentisphaeria bacterium | reverse complement strand
TCAACGCCGTCATGGCGGCGATAGTGCAGTCGTGGCGACTTCAGGCCGATGCGTTCGACCACCCCGCCGGCAATGGCCTTCTCCCGGGCCATGCGGTACATGGTGAACTTCAGGGAGGAACTGCCGGCATTGATGACTAGTACTTTCACTTTGGGGCTCCTGCTGCAAAGGTTTCGGTAATTGCGGGGGAAGGTTGTTCGTCGGTCGCGGACTTGTCTTCGGTCAAAGACAGGTTCAGCAGGCTTTCCGCATTTTTCCATAAAATCATACGTTTCTCCTTTTCACTCAGCTCCAGGCTGTAAAAGTGTTGCAGGTCCTGTTTTTGCGAGCGCCATGGCGTGTCGGTGCCGAAGAGCACTCGTTCCGCCCCGTGCCTGCGGATCAGCGTGATCAATTGCTGGTCATCAAGCAGGCCCATGGTGAAGGAGGTGTCAATCCATACAGATGCCCCGGCCATAACCTGCGCCACCTGCTCCCACATCCGCCAACTGCCGAAGTGGGCGGCGATCAGTTTCAATCCCGGATATTGTTCGATCAGCCTGACAATGGCGACCGGGTCGGTGCGAAAAGGCGGGGAGAATGCAATATCCGCTCCGGCGTGCAGCATGATCAGCAGATCGAGATCACGGCAAGCCTGCCAAATGCGGCTCATGCGGGGGTCGTCCAGAGTGAACTGCTGATACTCCGGGTGCAGTTTAATGCCGGGCAGTCCGGCTTTTTTGAGACGGGTCAGGGCGCGGTCCGGTTCGGGCGAGTCCGGATGGATCGAGCCCAGGCTTAGAATCGGCCAGTAATTGTTTCTCGCCGCCCAGTCGATGATCGAGTCCACTTGATCCGGCCGCGTAGCGATCGGGCAGTTCAGGGCACCGTCAATTCCCGCCGTCGCCATGCTGGCCTGCAAGCCCTTGCGAGTTCCGTCGTAGAAGGGACTGATGCCGGCTTTCTCACCAAGCTTGTCAACGGTGCGAGCGGCAATGGCGTCGGGAAAAATATGAGTGTGGACGTCAAATACAAGCATAGCTCAAGGTAATCCATAAACCGGTTTGCGCAACCGGCAATCAACAATAAGTTATGACGGCTGTCGGCTTAGCGAACTCCGAAGCAGAGCATTCACCCAAAAACTTTTCAATGAGGAAACAGATGAAGAACATTCTGGTTACCGGCGGGGCGGGTTTTATCGGCGGCAATCTGGTGCGTTTTCTGCTGGCGACCGAACCGGAAGTCACGGTGGTCAATCTGGACAAGCTGACCTATTCCGGCAACCTCGCCAATCTGGAGGGGGTGCTTGATCATCCTCGCCATTTCTTTGTCCGGGGGGACATTGGCGACCGCGACCTGGTGCGGCGGCTGCTGCGGGAGCGAAAGTTCGAGGGAGTGCTCAACCTGGCCGCCGAAAGCCATGTTGACCGGTCGATCAGCAACGCCGAGGTGTTCGTCAGAACCAATGTTCTCGGAACCCAGGTTCTACTGGCGGCCGCGCTGGAAGCCGGGGTCGGAAGGTTCCTGCAAGTGTCGACCGACGAAGTGTATGGCTCGCTCGGTCCGGAGGGGAGGTTTCGCGAGGACACACCTTTGCATCCGAACTCACCCTACAGCGCCAGCAAGGCGGGCGCCGACCATCTGGTGCAGGCCTGGCACCACACCTACGGCCTTGACACTGTCATCACCCGCTGCTCGAACAATTACGGGCCATGGCAGTTTCCGGAGAAAATGATTCCTCTGATGATCAACAACGCCCGGCGGGATCAGCCATTGCCGGTTTACGGAGACGGGTTGAATGTGCGCGACTGGATACACGTGCTCGACCACTGCCGCGGGCTTTGGACCGTGTTTTGCGAGGGGGGTGCCGGCGAGGTCTACAACATTGGCGGGCACAGTGAGCGTACCAACCTGGAAGTGGTCAGGGTGATCCTGAAAATTCTCGGCAAGCCTGAATCTTTGATCACCATGGTGCGGGACCGTCCTGGTCATGATCGCCGCTATGCCATCGACACCGGCAAGATCGAGCGCGAACTTGGATGGCGGCCCCGTTATGATTTCGAAAAGGGTCTCGTCGATACGGTTGACTGGTACCGCGAGCATCAGGACTGGCTGGACCAGGTGGTTTCCGGCGATTATCGGCGGTACTACCAGGAGATGTACGAAAACCGCTGAAACTAAAGAGTCGGAAAACCAGAGCGACGACGAGAGCGGTCAACGAGTAGAGTTCCCGAATCGTATTCCGTAGTCGCCGCCGCGGTCGTCAACCGGCACGATATCCCCACCTTTCACTGACGGCTTGCCGGAGGCGGCCCGTCAGTTTTGTATTGTTCTCAATCATGCGGTACATTAATGTCATATCCAATACGCACGGATTTTTTTTGACGAAACCACGATTTGTTAACAGTTCAAGGATTGGCGATGACACACGGTGAAAAAATGCTTTGCTGGCCTCTTTTTGGCAAGGGTTTGGAACAACTGGGGCAGGCCGGTCAACCTTGCCTGTGGGACCTGCCGGCGCCGGCGTCGGATCAGTTGCTGGTTAGAATCGAGGCGGTTGGTCTCTGTTTTTCGGATATTAAACTGATTCGTGCCGGGGAGGAGCATCCGCGCGTACACTCGACCGACTTGAAGCGCCAGCCGGTTATTCCGGGGCACGAGGCCGTGATGACGGTGGTGCAAACTGGGTCGGAAACACTGGCGGCCGAGTATCCGGTAGGCAGCCGGTACATTATTCAGGCAGATATCTATGTTGACGGGGTTGGCTTTGCCTATGGTTATGCGATCAATGGCGGTATGGCCCAGTACAGTATCATCGACCAGCGAGTGCTGAACGGAGACGAGGGTTCATACCTGCTGCCATTGGCCGAGCATGTGCCGGCGGCGGTGGCCGCCCTGATCGAGCCCTGGACCTGCGTGATTGCCAGTTATATGATTGAACTGCGGCGGCAGATACAGCCGGCCGGTCGGCTGTTGGTGGCCATGATGCCGGATGAACAGGCGGTTTTCAGTCTGTCCCGGCAGGCGGTTTCATCGGAGGGCGGACCGTTGCAGGTTGACTGCCTTAACTTGAACCGGGAGACGATTAACCATCTGAAACGCGCCCTGCCTCAGGCGGAATTCAATCATCTGACCCAGATGCCCGATAAACCGACGTATGATGACATTGTCTGTTGCGGCATTGACGAGCCGGCCATGGTTCGTTCGCTGAGCCGGGCCGGACTGACCGGGGCGGCGATCAGCCTGGTTGGCGTTGCGGCGGACGGCGACTGGTCGTTCGATGTCGGCAGCATTCATTACCGAGGTTGGTATTATCAGGGGGACGAGAGTCGGGACATTGCCTCCGCCTACGGCCGAAACGTCCGTTCACGACTGCGCTCCGGCGGCACCTGCTGGTTGGTGGGCGGAGCTGGTGCGATGGGGCAGATGCACACCCAGTTGGCAGTCGAAAACGAGGACGGGCCGGAGCGGGTTCTGGTTACCGATCTGGACGACGACCGGATTGCCAGGACGGCGGCCATTCTTGCCGACTCGGTCCAGCGTCGGGGGGTGCAGTTTGAAACAATGAATCCGAATAATTTTCCCTCGGAGGAGGCGTTTATGCAGGCTGTCGGAGAATTCGCCCCGGACGGTTTCGATGATATTGTGGTGCTGGTGCCCGTCGCAAAGGTGATCAAGAGCGCCGCGCGTTTGCTGGCCAGGGACGGGCTGATGAATATATTTGCAGGCATTCCCACCGGCCAGGAAACCAGCCTGGACATCGACGCCATTGTCAGGCGCGGGGTGCGCTTTATTGGTTCGAGCGGCAGCCGCACGCATCATCTGCGCCATACACTGAATTTAGTCGAGACTGGTCAGCTTCGACCGGTGACGGCGCTGGCCGCGGTCGGCGGCATGCGGGCTCTGTGGGAGGGGCTGGAGGGAGTGGCGGCAGGGCGGTTCCCAGGGAAAACCGTGATCTTTCCGCAGTGCGAGCATTTGCCCCTGACTCCGGTTGAACAACTGCCCGAGCTGGGGCCGGCCATTGCCGACAGCCTGACGGGGGAGGACATGGAATACAATATGGCGACCGAAACTGCGGTCATGCAAGTTTTCGGATCGGGCACCACCGGTAACCGGCAGGGAAAAAGCAAGAACCAGCCTGGGGACAGGCCAACACGCAACTAACCGTTGCCGAGCGGCGGTCGAGCCGACAACGCCCCTCGGCCATTATGGCGGGAGTTAACATGCTGAACATGCACTCCATTCTTTATGCAGGCGGGGTGATCCTGGAAATCCTGATTCTGGCGGTGCTTATCTACCTGATCACTTTGTTTTTAAGGGGCACCCGCAGCGCGCCCATTCTTTTTGGCCTGGTCACCGTAATCATCACCCTGTACGCACTGGCTTTGCTGCTGCGCCTGGAAGTGGTGGAATGGTTGCTCAACAGGATGGTGGCCGCCGCCGCGCTTGGCGTAGTGATTATATTTCAGCCCGAGCTGCGCCGGGTTTTTGCCGAGATCGGCTCCACCCAGAGCCGCCTGCGCAACACTTCCCGCGAGCGGCAGCAGCGCATAACCACGATTATCGACAGCGTCGTTTTTCTGGCCAGCCATCGGGTTGGCGCCCTGATTGCCGTCGAGCGCGACATTGGGATGCGCGGCATCGCCGAGACCGGCACCCCGATTCGAGCGCCGCTGACCCAGCAGTTGCTGACCACCTTCTTCTTCCCCGACACCCCGCTGCATGACGGGGGGGTTCTGATCAAGGGAGGAATGATCTTGGCCGCAGGCTGCATATTCCCTTTGACCGACGACCCGGATTTTGCCAGGAGCCTGGGTACCCGCCATCGCGCCGCCGTAGGACTGAGCGAGGAAACCGACGCCATCGTTCTGGTTGTCTCGGAGGAGTCGGGAGCGATCAGCCTGGCATTCAAAGGAAGATTGGTGCGTGGCCTGAACCGGCAGCGGCTGGAGCGGCATTTGCGGACCCACCTGGTGCGCAATCCGCCCCGGAGCGAGAATCGTCTGGGCGGTCGGTTTCAATCCATGGCGGACGAAGCCAAGGAGGAATCGCAGGCTGCGACTCAGGCGTCGATTACCGAACCCGAAGCATCTGAGAGTTGACTATGAGCGGAAAACTTAGGCTGCCGCAATTTCTGGTGGAAGATTTCTTCTACAAGCTTTTTACCCTGCTGCTGGCCACCTTGATCTGGCTTTTTGTCAGCCAGCAGGTCAAGCGCGAGAGCGCCACCTTCACAGTGCCGGTCGTCGTTTCGTATGACGAAGACAAGATGGTGGTTGAGCCGCGCAGTTTCAACGTGCAGGTGGTGGTGCGGGGTAGTCGCGGCAGCCTTGACCGGCTCAGCAGCGAAGACATTGAAATTGACCTTGGGGTGCCGCTGCTTGACGAGGGGATAAGAACTTATGAACTGCGCATTTCCCCCACTCAGGCAAGGGTGCCCTCCGGAGTGCAGATCGAGGAAGTGCATCCGCCCAGCGTAACTTTGCAGGTGGATCGAATAATCAACAAGGAGGTGTCGGTTCGCGTCCGCGAGCGGGGTGTTTTGCCGACGGGCTATCAGGTGCAGGAGCGGCGCCTGGTGCCCGGCACAGCACGCATTGTCGGTCCGTCTCGATTGCTGGCCGAGATCAACGAAGTATTGACCGACCCGATTGTATTGAGTGAGACAACGACCCAGAGTTTTCAACAGGAAAACGTGCGACTTTCGGTTCCCGGAGGAGCGAGGGTCAGTCCGCGCACCGTTCATGTCAGCTACGAAATATCGCGCCATGCCGTCGTTGAGTCTTTCAATCAGTTGCCGGTACGGGTCATGGTCGCCGTCGATTCCGGCCTGCTGATTGCCTCTTCTCTCCCCCCCGTGTCGGTAACCATTCGCGGTCCGAGCAGGGTGTTGGAGCAGATGCAGTCGCATCAGGTTTATCCGTTCATTGATCTGACCGCGATTACCAGTCCCGGTCATTACAGTCGGTCGGTCGAAGTCTGGCTGGCCGATAATCGCGCCACAATCGAGTACGTACATCCTTCGGAACTGGAGATCGAGCTGGTCGGAGTTGAACCGTCCGATCAGTCAGAAGAACCACCGCCGTCGCCGCAGGAGGGGAGGGGGAGGGTGCCGGAGAGCGGAGAGCGATCCGGGGATGGTTTGCATGAATGAACCGCCTGCGAACGGGCAAATGATTAAGACAGTGGTCGTGCTCGGTCCCACAGCCGCCGGCAAGACTCGGCTGGGGGTAACTTTGGCCAGGAGATTTGGGGGGGAAATCCTAAGTGTCGACTCCCGCCAGGTCTACCGTGGAATGGACATCGGTACCGGCAAGGATTTGCATGAGTACGGCGAGGGTGACAATCGTGTGCCGTACCACCTGGTCGACCTGGTCGATCCACGGCAGGATTTCAATCTTTTCCGTTATGTCGAGTTCTTCCGCAATGCTCTGGATCAAGTTTGCCGGCGCGGTCGCCTGCCGATTATGGTCGGGGGTTCACCGTTGTACCTGAAGGCTGTGCTGGAAAACTACGAGTTGCCAGGAGCCGCCGCCGACCCCGATTTTCGCCGCCGACTGGAGAACTGTTCCGATCAGACCCTGATCAATCAACTGCGCCGACAGGCGCCGGAGTTGTTCGCGCGAACCGACCTCACTCAGCGGCGTCGTGTCGTGCGCGCCTTGGAAATAGCCCGCACTCAATACGGGGGCAGAGAATTGCGAAATGTGCTTTTCGTAGGGCCGGAATCTGTTCGACCCATGCGAATCGAGCCCGGTCGGGACAGATTCCCAACCTACAATCGGCTCGATTCGCACTTTTCGCAATTCTCTGAATACGGGGCGGCAGGGAGCACGCAGCCGCCAACTGGCGCAGCCCGTGGGGGGGCTCTTCTGCAGCCGTTGTTGATAGCTCCCTGGCTCGATCGCAAGGAGGTTCACCGGCGTATCGAAGCGAGGTTGGACCAGCGTTTGCAGCAAGGCCTGCTCGAGGAGGTCCGAAGGTTGCGGGAGAGCGGGGTGTCCTGGCAAAGACTCGAGGTGTTTGGCCTGGAATACCGATGCGCCGGCCAACTGTTGCAGGGGCGGATTGGCAATCAGGAGTTCCGCCAACAGTTGCTGGCCCGGATTCGTCGCTTTGCCAGAGGGCAGGACGGATGGTTTCGCAAGTTTGAGCGGGACGGCTGGCAAATTCACTGGTTGCCCGGCGGCGACCCTGAGGCTGCGGTTGAACTGGTCGATCTTTTTTTGCGGAACCAACCCCTGCCGCCGCCCAGGTTCCGTTTGGAGGACATCCGCTACGGTCCACGGAGCCATCCCTCGAATTCCAACAGCATATCGAACCAATAATTATTATCTGTTGGCAGACTGAATACCAGAACTCACTTTTAAGCGCCACACTTGCTCGGATACTCTTAACCGACCCGCTTAACCGATGCAGACAGAACAAAGTTGGTCGAATAAGCGAGGAACATTCAAATTGCCCCAGCCAACCGCCAGCATCATCACTCTCGGCTGTCGTCTCAACCAGGCCGATTCCGCCTATATTGCCGAACAGTTGCACCGGCTTGGGTTCCGCATGGGCGGCTCCGGAGAGTCGGCCGCCCTGATCGTTGTCAACAGTTGCACGGTTACCGGCGAGGCCGGCCGGAAAAGCAGACAGGCCGTCCGGGCCGCCCGCCGCCGCTGCCCCGACTCCTTTGTCGTGGTCGTTGGTTGCGACGCGCAGGCCGACCGTCAGGCATGGGCGGACGAGGCAAGTGTTGATTTGGTTTTGGACAATGTCGAAAAGCATCGTTTGATCGATTATTTACCTCCTTCCCTAGGTGCTGCGACAGAGAATTGCGAAATGTGCGAATCGAGCCAGTTTGTAGGTCGACTATCCGAGTCGACCAGGCTCGATTCGCCAATTTCGCAATTCCCCATAGGCAGTGTTCGCGGGGAGCTTTCCGTGCCGGAGCATCGGAGCAAAGCCACGGGGGCCCCGGGGGAGAAGCTGTCGGTCGGCTACTATCCGCATCGTACTCGGGCCAATCTTAAGGTTCAGGAGGGTTGCGATTACTTCTGCAGTTTCTGCGTGGTCCCTTTTGTCCGCGGCAAGCCGCGCTCGCGACCGGTCAGAACCGTGGTTGACGAGGCACGCGTTCTTCTTGACCGCGGCCATCGCGAATTGGTTCTGACCGGGGTCAATCTGGGGCTGTACAATGATCGCGGCCGTGATCTGCCCGACCTGCTTGCGGAGCTGGTTGACCTTGGCGGCGACTATCGTTTGCGTCTCAGCTCGATCGAGCCCGGCCCGGTCATTGACCCTCTGATCGAGATAATCAGAGAGCAACCGAGAATTTGCCGTTTCCTGCACATGCCATTACAGTACGGGCAGGACAGGATTCTAAGCTCG
>SLNM01000235.1 GCA_007133055.1 Lentisphaeria bacterium | reverse complement strand
TGGGCATGTCAGTGGTCGGTCTGGGATTGCTCGGCATCTCCCTGCTGACCCTGGTTTACTTCCAGTTCTTCTCGATCACCGGTGAAACGATGGATGTTCTGCGCCAAAGCGTGCTGCCGATTATCGCCGGCTTTTCCATGGGCGCCAGCTCGATCGCCCTGTTCGCCCGTGTCGGCGGCGGCATCTACACCAAGGCCGCCGATGTCGGCGCCGACCTGGTCGGCAAAGTGGAGGCGGGAATTCCGGAGGACGACCCGCGCAACCCGGCTACAATCGCCGACAACGTCGGCGACAATGTCGGCGATGTTGCCGGCATGGGCGCCGACCTCTATGAATCCTACGCAGGCGCCATGATCAGCGCCATGGTTCTAGGTGCCACCGCCACGGTGGTCGGCGGCGACTCTGCGCAGGCTCTGAATTTAACTCTGCTGCCCTTGCTGGTGGCAGGCATCGGCATTGTCTTCTCGATTATCGGCACCATGATGGTGCGGGTCCGCGAAGGCGGCAATCCGCAGCAGGCTCTGAACATCGGAACCCTGGGATCGGGATTGCTGTTCGCCGTCTGCGTCTACCCGGCCATTCGGTATTTCGCCCCCGCCGAATTCACTTTCCCGAGCGCCTCAATCAGCCTTAACGGCGGTGCCGCGGAGGCGGCCCGGCACTACACCGCCAGCGGCATATTCTGGGCCGTTGTCGCCGGCCAGGCGGCCGGGGTGGCCATTGGCCTGCTGGCCGAACACTACACTGCGGAGGGCAAGGGACCATCGAACCGGATTGCCGCCGCCTCCGCCACCGGCGCCGCCACCAATATCATCGCCGGCCTCGGCATCGGCATGGTTTCCACCGCCTGGCCCATACTGGTGCTGGGCGCCGCCATCATGACCACCTATCAACTGGCCGGACTCTACGGCATTGCCATGGGCGGGCTCGGCATGCTGGCCACCACCGGCATTCAACTGGCGGTGGACGCCTACGGACCGATCGCCGACAACGCCGGCGGCATGGCCGAAATGAGCGAGCTGGGCGGAGAGGTGCGCCGGCGCACCGACCAGCTCGACGCCGTCGGCAACACTACCGCCGCCATCGGCAAGGGCTTCGCCATCGGCTCCGCCGCCCTTACCGCACTCGCCCTGTTCGCCGCCTTCCGCGAAACCGTCGGACTCGAGGCTCTGAACATCGCCATGCCCAATGTCATGGCCGGTGTCCTGGTTGGCGCCATGCTGCCATTCCTGTTTTCATCCTTCGCCATGCGGGCCGTTGGCGAAGCCGCCTTCGACATGGTCGAGGAGGTGCGCCGACAGTTCAAAGAGATTGACGGCCTGATGGAGGGCAAGGCCAAGGCCGACAACGCACGCTGCGTCGACATCGCCACCAAGGCGGCGATAAAAAAGATGACGCTGCCGGCGCTACTCGGCATTCTCAGCCCGGTCATTGTCGGCTTCGTCTTCGGCACCGAAATGCTTGGCGGCCTGCTAGTCGGGGTAACCGCCAGCGGCGTGGTCATGGCTCTGTTCATGTCCAATGCCGGGGGTGCCTGGGACAACGCCAAAAAGCACATCGAAGCCGGAGCCCACGGCGGCAAAGGCTCGGAGGCCCATAAGGCATCGATCACCGGCGACACCGTCGGCGACCCCTTCAAGGACACCGCCGGACCTTCCCTGAACATTCTGATGAAACTTATGGGGGTGGTCGCACTGGTCATCGCCCCTGTCCTCCGCACAGTGGAACCGCTTTTGCGGTAGGCTGCAACCCGTAGCAAAGAAGAAGTAGCTTAATAGAAAAGTGAAACACACCCCACAAATATACGGGGTAATGGGCTGGCCGGTCAAACACTCGCTGTCGCCGCCCATGCAGGAGGCCGCCTTCGCCGCCTGCGGCATTGCGGCCGAGTACAGGCTTCTGCCCACCCCGGCAGAGCTGGTTAAGAAGGTAGTCAGAGACCTGCCTGCCCGGGGATTCGACGGCTGGAATGTAACCGTTCCCCACAAGAACGCGGTCGGCAGATGCATGGACCGGCTGGACCACGAGGCGATGCCCCTGGCCAGCGTCAACACTGTGGTAGTGGAAAAGGATCGGCGGCTGACCGGATATTCGACTGACGGATACGGCCTGGAAATGGCGCTTTTGGAACAACTTGGTTTCGCGCCCGCCGGACAGCGCATGGCTTTTGTCGGCGGTGGCGGCGCAGTCGCCGCCACCGCCGTTCACATGGCCCGCAAAGGAGTGGCCGAACTGGTCATGATCAATCGGACTTTGGCCAAGATTGAGAAGATTGCTAACCTCATCGCCAACATCGCCCCCCAGTGCCGCGTACACTGCCTTTCGCTCGATCAAACCGACCGCATTGGCGAATGCCTGAGTCAAATGCCCCTGCTGGTACAGGGCACCTCCCTTGGACTGGGCGCCGACGACCCAATGCCGCTGAATCCCGACATGATCGCCCCCGACACCGCCGTCATGGACATGATCTACGGCCCAACCCCTTTTCTCCAGGCGCTCAGAAAACGCGGACTAAGGACGGCTGACGGCCAGGCCATGCTGCTGCACCAGGGTGCTCGCAGTTTTTTTCTGTGGACCGGACTCGATCCTCCCCTGGAAGTCATGCGAGAGGCGCTGAGCCTGGCTCTGCAAAAGCAACCAAAGACTTCCGGGCAGGGACGATAAAGGATGTACGCTCAGTTCGGTATTTATTTTCAGTTCAAATCAATAACTTGAAAGCCGATTTTTCCATAATTAACCACTTGTTTTGTCAAAGTAGCGGACTATGTTAATATAACAAGTACCTATCATGTGAATTGGCTGTCCGGAGGCGATGCAAAAAGAATCCACAGAAATGAACACGTAATTGAACCAAAATCCTCGATAAAAAAAAGGAACAATATGACTAAGCGCTATTCCAGTCCAGCAATTGCGCGAGAACTAAAAAAGCAGTTCGGTGATCGGGTACGGAGTGTGAAAGTAGATATGCAGGGGACTCGAGAAGTCGGTGCATTTCTCAAGAAGGTGCAGAGAGCCGAACGCTCCTCGCGAAACAGCAAGCTTGTATTTTGATTAATTGCAGCCAATTAAAACACCGGAATTGTGATGTCCGACCATAGACAAGTGGAACCGCTGCGGCTGGACATTCATTCTTTTGGTTATCCCTTTTCATGCTTCGATTATATTGACTCGAAGTTCGGGGAGTTCGATTACCCCGCAATCCGACGATGCTTTTCTCTCGCACGCTCTTCGAATGCAAAAAGCCTAATAGTTGAGACCATCTCGCCAACCGGTGTAATTGCGGACGAAAATGCTGAAATCATAGACCTGCATCCTTCTTTTGAACCTGGACGGTTGCTGCGCTTTTCTTTCTGGGGTTGCGATCTACAGAACGCCTCCGAGTTAAATTGTCTTGAAGACAAAGAGCTGCTAGGATACGGGATATTGAAAGAGGATGTTCGTCACGACGACCATTCGCAACGTTACTGGCACATATTCGAGGCGGTTTTTCCCAAATATGCCCATAGGCACAACTGTGTGCCTAACCCCGCACCCTATCCGATACAAGTGGGCGGAAAAAGGTTCACGATAAACGGAGTTCTTTATTGTCAACAGAATGGTTTAAATAAATGTTGCGCTCATGTTGCCTTACGTTCACTAATTTCACGGCTTCAATGCGACCAACCAGTCTCATATCGTGCGATCAATGATGTGGCAAGAAAACTACACAAAGGACAGTTTGATCCAGCTAAAGGTCTCAAACCCCAGGAGATGACAGCTGTTCTTGACTATTATGGAATTCCGTTTGGAGACATTGACTATGAACAGGCCGCAAAGGAAATTGGGAATAAAAACATAAGAAAAGACTTGCCCTATCAGTCCTACATCTACGCAGGAATTGAGTCTGGATGCGGCGGCCTGCTGGGCTTCAAGTTCAGGGAACCGCCTTCTGCTGAGACCCCTCAGGGGAAGGAGCACGGACACATCATTCCATTCTACGGTCATACGTTTAATAAGGATACATGGTCACCGGATGCCGAAGTACACTATTTTAACATCGGCGGCAACATGGGATACATTCCCAGCTCAAGCTGGACCAGCAGCTTGATTGGTCACGATGACAATTTCGGACCGAACTTCTGTGTACCCAGATTGTACGTAAAACCAGAGCAGGCAGAATACGTGGTTGAGCTTCGTCGCCCTATGGTACACTACGGCGGAATCACTGCCGAAGCACAAGGAATTCAGTTCCTTTATTCGTTGATTCCATACCTTGATACTTCACATTCATGGCAAAGGCGACTTATCTATTTTGCCAATCCTAGAGTGAGAAAAGTGATATTGAGGACGCTTTCCGTCAAAAGAAAAAGTTATTTGGAGCATCTGCGCGAATGCAGGGATTGGCAGGGAAATGCCGATGACGTTCAAACCATAAATAAACTGGAAACGCTTCTTCCCAATATGCTGTGGGTTGTAGAAGTTTCTGTACCCCACCTATTCCCAGCAAATGAACGTAAACTTGGCGAGATTGTCCTAAACGGCCTCCAAAAACTGGACTCAGACAAGAATTACGAAAATGAGGTCGATTTTAGTCTTTTTCTCATGGCGCGCTTCCCTGGCACATATTTTTTCTTGACCGCCGTCAACCAGTATGGTCCCACTTTTGCTGCAATGACAAATGGTATGACCTCGCATACAGAGGTTATACGATAAAATATACTGCTGAAAAAACGCTGGCGGACATCGGAGTTGTTTATACAGGCCAATCCACAGTTCCGGAAATCATGCAACCTACCCATTCCATCGAGACCGCTCTGCCGATGCTTGACACCGTGGCCTTTGTCTTCGGCGCCTGTGTCGGCAGTTTTCTGAACGTCGTCGTCTGGCGTCTGCCGAGGCATGAATCACTGCTCTCCCCCCCCAGCCACTGCCCGCATTGCAACCACCGACTGCGCCCCTGGGAAAACGTCCCCATTCTGGCCTGGATTTTTCTCCGCGCCC
Organism: Lentisphaeria bacterium; assembly: GCA_007133055.1. Classification (GTDB taxonomy): domain Bacteria; phylum Verrucomicrobiota; class Lentisphaeria; order Oligosphaerales; family PUNB01; genus SLNM01. The sequence continues at coordinate 3,463 of SLNM01000235.1, read as the reverse complement.
GTTGTTCGTCATGCCGCAACCGCATCAGCGTCCGCTACCCTCTGGTGGAGGCTCTGGTCGCCATAATTTTTTTCCTGCTCTGGCGCCGCACCCTGACAGAAGCGTTGCCGCTGTACTCGCTGTTTCCCGCCTTTTTTCTGGCCGGCACCGTAATCGCAGCCGGAATCATCGACCTGGAGCACCGAATTATTCCCGACCGCCTGCTTGCGCCCGCCTTGCTGGCGGCGATTGTTTTCAGCCTGCTCTGGCCAACCGCATCGCTGGCCGCCCCACCCCGCCATCCCGCCGGCTGGCTCGGTTTGGCCGGCATCGGCAATCAACCGCTCGCAGACTGGATTCCTCCGTATTTTCTGCAATCGGCGGTGGCCGTAAAAAACGTTCTGCTCGGGGCGGTCGGGGCAGGAGTCTTCATGCTGGCGATACGGAAAGTTGGCCGACTTCTGTGGGGGCGGACTGCCAAACGGGCGCCAACGGGTTCCGGAGAAGTATTGGGACTGGGCGATGTGAAGCTGCTGATAGTCGTCGGCGCCTTTGTCGGGCCCGACGCGATTGTCGCCGTCATTTTCATCGCCTCGCTTCTGGGCACGCTGGCGGGGGCGGCCATGCTGGCATTCAGTCGAATGCGCCGCGGCTGGTCGCTGCCTTACGCCCCCTATATTGCCGCGGCCACCATCCTGTGGCTCCTGGCCGAAACCCAACTATTCGCCCTGATTCAACGCTTTTTTATCTACATTTGAACCTAACAACCATAAAAGGCACTAAAAAACCAACCAGTACTTGCAAACTTACAATGTAAGCTTAAATTGACATTATATTTATTCAAAACCTCAATCTGAACCTTGAAAATGGCATATTCGGGTTCGGTCAGGTTTCAGAAAAACAAGAGCATTATAATATCGGAGGCAAAAAAACCATGCGTGTATTTAATCGAATTCTGCTTGTTCTAACAATTCTTTTGATCATTGGCAGCGCGGTGCTTGCCGTTTACCTGTATCAGAATCGGCATCTAATGCGAGACCGTGCCGACACTATGGCCGAGGCCATTGCCGACATGGTGCAGACTCTGGAGCAAGAAAGCCAGACCGGACTGGCCCGGCGCGTTACCTTTCAACCGCCGGACCAGGAAACCGGCGCTCCTGACGCCGGCACTCTGAGCTGGCAGACCTATCTTGAGGACCGGCCTGATTTCGCCAGTCTGAACAATGCGGTGCAGGATGCCAGACAACTTGCCGAGCTGATCCTGAACCAGCGCAACCACCTGGCGCAGACGCTTGCCGAGACAGCCCAGATACTAGGTCATCCGGAAGCCGCCCTTTTGAGTGCTTTGCGCCATGCCGACCCGCAGGAGTATCAAGCGAAAACCAAGTCGATTATGCGGCTGGTTGCAGCGGTCAACAGCCAAACCAACGACTTGGTCGATGCCCTGGTCGCAATTGCCAGCCAAGTCGATGTCAGCGTCAACCGCGATGACTTCTTCCTGCGCCGGCAAGAGCGAGACCAGGAGGGGGTTCTGGTGGACACTGAATTCCGGCATCAAGACTTAGTGCGCAGCATACGAGACGGTGTTCGCGCCACGGTGGCCGCCAGGAATGAATACCGCGACACAGTGGCCGCCATGGTCAACCAGATCCCTCAGCATGACTGGTCGGTTACCGTCGGAGAAGTTAGAGATCGAACTGAATATCAAAGAGCATTGACGGCGATGGCCAATGATTTCACTGAAATCAACGCCGAACTTATTCGCTCCGCTCAGCGCCAGGAACAGTTGGTCCAGCTGCGAGCGGAGATGGAAGAAGTTCAAAACCGCCTGCGGGAGGTTACCGCCGAGCGCAACCGAATGGAAGCGCGCCTTGCCAGGCTGGAGGCGGAAATCGACCCGGTTGACCCTGACCGGCCTGATCCGGATGTCGATCCGCAGGTTGCCTTCCCCCGCGACCGGACCGGCCAGGTGGTTCAGGTCAATCCGAGATTCGGCTTTGTCATTATCGACCTGGGAACCGAAGACCAGGTTAGCCGCGGACTCAACCTGCTGGTTGACCGCGACGGAGATTTCATCGCCCGCATTGAAGTTACCGAGTTAACCTCGGAATTCGCCGTGGCCGAAGTGATCCCCCGCATTATGGTCGATCAAGTGCGCATCGGCGACCGCGTCATCAGCCCCTGACCTGTAAACGAAAAAAATTGACCGCAACTGCCCCATGCCAAATTGCTATAACTTAAAAAAGGCGATTGCGGCCACTTTCTTGCTGTTGGTGGCCTTTGCCGGCATGGGGTGCGCGGTTCTGCGGTTCGAAGGCGGGCACGAACCCGAGGAAACCAACCTGCCTTGGAACAGACCCGCCGAGTGGGAAAACCAGATGCCCATGGGCGTGCCCTATTAGCCATGAAACCTGATATTGTCTTTAGTCTGGCGCTCGGAATCGCGTTGACTCTCCCGGCCAGAGCGGATTTGCTTAAAGGCTTTGGTCAGGACAGCGAGGTGGTACGCCGGGAGACCGAATTTGACTGTCTGCCCAGCCCGCCGCCGCCGCCGCCACCGGCTCAGCATTCAGGTGCCGAAGGGTTGCCGCCCTTGCCGCTGCCAGTGGTGCCCCTGCGCCGGACAGAAAAGAAAAACCCCCCGCGCCCTCCGGTTCTTATCTCCCGCATAGTACCCGCCGATCAGCGTCACTGGGGTGACTCGTTCGGCAATACCGACAACCTGCTGCGCTGGATGGCGGAACATATGAACCTGCATTTCAGCTCGATTAACATGCCGGAAAACGAAATCCCCGATCAACTGGCCGACATCCCCATACTCTATCGAACCGGCCTGGACCAATTCTCTTTCGATCCGGCCCAGCGGGCCCGCTTGAAAAACTACCTGGAACAGGGCGGCACCATGATTTTGGAAGCACGTTGCGGACGCTGGGACTTCTTTGCGGCGGCACTGAACGAACTGCAAAACATGTTCCCGGAAAGACCACCGTACCGGCTCAATTTCGACCATCCGCTGTACCGGGCTTTCTTTGACATGCGACCGGAACACATTCAATATCGCGGCCACGCCCGACAAGCCGGCGCCCAAAATGGCATGCCTGGAGCCATCGGCATCGACATCGGCTGCCGCACTGCTGTTTTCCTCTTTCGCTGGGATGTCAGCTCGGGATGGGACGGGCTGGACGAGCAGCGCGCCCCGCACTGCCTGGGATACACAGTCGAGACCTCGCGAATTTTGGGCGCCAATCTGATGGCCTATGTGACCGCCGAACGAAGCGCGGCCACACCTCTCAGCCGAGCTTTGCAATTCGTAGACACCGACCAGCAGGACGGCGATAGATTCGTCATCGCACAAGTACGCTATCAGGGTTTGTGGAAAACGCACCAGGCCGGACTGTCCATGCTTCTGGATGCCTTTCATAGAAAAACCCAGACCGCGGTATCATTCGAGCCGCATGAAGTCGATCTTGAATCCGACCGCATT
>SLNM01000322.1 GCA_007133055.1 Lentisphaeria bacterium | reverse complement strand
GGATGGGTGGTGGGACGCGACGGCGAGTCTATGACCGACCCGCCAACCGCGCTGACCGCCCTGGCCGAGGGTGCCGCCGCCCTGATCCCTCTGGGGGGGCTGGGCGAGGAAACAGCAGGCTACAAAGGCTACGGCTACGCCACCGCCGTGGAAGTGCTCTCGGCCGCGCTGGCCGAGGGTAAATTCATGAAGGAACTGTCCGGCTTCGACCAGGACGGACACAGAATCCCCTACCCGCTCGGTCACTTTTTCATGGCCATAAACATCGAGAATTTCATTGCCCCGGCCATTTTCAAAAAAATCGCCGGCACCATCCTGCGGCAGCTTAGAGAATCACAGAAAGCCGCCGGCCATGAGCGTATATATACTGCGGGCGAAAAAGAGTGGCTGGCCTGGCAGTACCGCCAACAGCATGGCTGTCCGGTACCACCAACTTTGCAGGATCAAATTTCCGCCTTGAACACTAGATTCTCACTGGGTTTCCAGTTTCCCTGGTCCAAGTGAGCGGCATTCAGGAAATGCGGGGGCTGATCGAGCAGGCACACCGAGCTTTTCCAGAAGCCTCGTCCGCTTTCGACAAGCTTGATTCGTGGGTTCCCTATGCTATGTTTTTGGCCGTTATGAGAAGCTGGGTTCCACGCCGCGAGAAGACAAAAAAGTGCTGGAACAATCTCCGGCAGCGTCTGTTCAACTAGGCCACAAAGTCAGTTGATGACAAATTATCACCAGAGGTTTTGAATTGCTGTCAGGTGTTGAACAATCCCGATTAAAGTTGTCCAAAAGCACGGATGCGAAAAAGAAGTCATGCTTGGGGCAGTTCCTGACACCTGCTCAAATTGCGGCATTTATGGCGGACTTGTTCCCACCTGCCAACGGAATCTGCCGCCTTCTCGATGCGGGTGCAGGGATTGGGTCTCTTGCTGCGGCTTTTTTGGAGCGATGGGTTTCGGGAGGATTTGGCTTCCAACGCGTTGAAGTGGATGCCTTTGAGGTCGATGACTCGTTGCACAGGCAGTTAGCCAAGACCTTGGGCGACTATAAGAATGATGCACTATCGATAGCGATACATGGGGAAGACTTCATCCATGCCGCCTCAGACGCGGTTTTCAATGGATGGTTTTCCAAGACTCTTCCAAGGTATACTCACGCCATACTCAATCCTCCCTATAGAAAGATTGGCAGTAATTCCGCGCATCGGCTGGCCTTGCGCCGTGCCGGTATCGAGACGGTAAATATGTATAGTGCCTTTGTAGCGCTGGCCGTGGCTCAAGCCGCCCCGGGCGGGCAGATCGTGGCAATTATTCCGCGCAGCTTCTGCAATGGCCCTTATTACCGACCATTCCGCGAATTCGTTCTTGAACGGGCGTCAATTCACCACATACACTTGTTCGGGTCCCGCAGCAAAGCCTTCAAGGATGATGACGTGCTGCAGGAGAATATCATTATTCGCTTGGAGCGCAATGGCCAGCAGGGACCGGTGACGATTACAACCAGTACAGACGGCAGTTTTTCCGACCTGACCACGTGTGAACACCCGTTTGAACGGATCGTTCTCCCGTGCGACCATGAGCGTTTTGTCCATGTTCCTGCGACATCCGAACAGAGTATCATAGAACAATCCAAGGCGATTCATTACACCTTGACGGACCTTGGCATCAAGGTGTCAACCGGCCCGGTAGTCGATTTTCGCCTGAAAAAGTACTTGCGGGACATGCCTCGGCCGGGCACCGTGCCATTGCTTTACCCCGGCCATTTTACCGGCGGCACCACCAAGTGGCCGATTGAGGAAACCAGGAAGCCCAATGCGATTGAGCTTAACACCGAAACCGAGAAATGGCTTTACCCGAATGGCTTTTACTGCGTGGTACGACGCTTCTCGGCCAAGGAGGAGAAGCGTCGAGTCATGGCAAGCGTGGTTGAACCAGCGTTATTCGGTTCTCTGCCGTTGCTCGGCTTCGAGAACCACTTGAATCTTTTTCATGAAAACAGGCGCGGTTTACCAGAGGCATTGGCCAGAGGCATGGCTGCATTCCTTAACACGACTGCCGTGGACGAGCACTTCAGATGCTTCAATGGCCACACACAGGTTAACGCAACAGACCTTAGGCTGATGAAATATCCGAGCCGCCAAATTTTGATTCAGTTGGGTGAGTGGATTATGCGACAGGGAGTGCCGTCACAGGGACAAGTTGAAGCCAAGGTGGGAGCTTTGACCGCATGAGCAAGAAAGAATGTTATATCGAGGGCGCACGGCAAATTCTGGTATCACTGGGCTTGCTCTGATTCATTTTAACGGCGTGCGCTTCCTGGGACCGTACAATACGTTTTGACAAGGCTAATAGAATGACCTAGCTCTTCTGAAGGCAACTGGATCGCGAACTGACTTCGTTAATTATTCAAGCTAGCCTTACAACCGAGCCTATGCATACGAAAAACAATGAGGAGGACAATCCATCCCGGTCGGTATCCGCGCCAGGCATGCCGGATTTTCGCCGCCGGGCTGCCTGCACGGTACGAACGACTGAAGCAGATCGAACTATCCTGGCATTTTTATCTTTGCGCTTTCCCTATCGCACATCCTTTGAGTGGCAGCAATTGCTCGCAGAAGAACGATTGATTTTAAATCATCGGACTGCCACTGAGGACATGGTGGTGGCGGCCAAAGACAGGGTAGAATTCAAGGTTCCAGAGAAGGATGAACCGCCGGTCAACAGTGTCTATTCCGTTCTTTTCGAAGACGATTGCCTGCTGGTTGTCAACAAGTCCGGCAATCTACCTATCCACCCGGCCGGCAGATTCTTCAATCACACTCTCTGGGCCTTGCTTAAACGGGATCGCCCGGAAATGCCTGTGCACTTTGTCAACCGCCTAGACCGCGAGACTTCGGGTATTGTGGTCGTTGCCAAGGGACCGGAAATCGCGGGCCGCTGCGCTGCCGCTCTGGCTCATCCGGATGCCGCCAAGATTTACACGGCGATTGTGGAGGGGGAATTTCCTTACACACTCCAGGCCGAGGGAGTGCTGACACCCCATCCCCGTTCGAGAGTGCGAAAAAAGCTGGCCTTTGTGCCAACGCCGGGATCGTCCTGCGCCGAACAGATCAGTCGGTTGCCGGACAGAATAATATCTGCTCGCGATTATGAACCGGGCGACGACCGCAAGGGAGGAGCGAAAAGAATAGCAACATCCTTTAAAAAGATAGGCGGAGACAACCAGTTGTCGATACTGGCAGCCAGGTTGCGAAGTGGTCAAACGCATCAGATTCGCGCCACTTTGGAGAGTCTGGGCTTTCCGCTGGTCGGCGATAAGCTTTACGGGGTGGATGAAGCTATTTTTCTACGGTTTATCAATGACTCTCTCACGGACGCTGATCGGCGCCGTCTGCGGCTGGACAGACAGGCACTGCATGCCGCCAGGCTGACCTTCACGCATCCCGATACCTTGAAACCCATAGATATAACAGCGCCCATTCCCGAAGATATGGCGACTTGCCTTGATCAAAAGTTCACCTTGGCTGGACCTATTTACGATGCTTTGCTGGAATTTGAACTTGGATTCCAGTCGAGAATTGCTCATGACTGAAACCCGTGGTGGCAAGAATAATCGTCGGTTTTCCGGGGTCTGCGTAGGTTAGGTTGTTGTCAATCATATTATTCAACTTTTTGGCTTGAGCCGGACAATTTCCATGGAGCAAATATTTTTCTGCTTGAGGATTTGCGCTAAGCGTACCAAAGTGCAATACCCCGCTCCGCCTGACCACTTTCGAATTGGTCAGGCGGCAAACTTGGCTCGTGAATTAAGCAGGCTAGAAAAAGAGGGGGCGAATCGGGCAGATGGGTCGAAGAAGCAGGTGCGCCGCGCTTTGTCATAAATCTCATTTGCTTTCGATAAGTTCGCCCTCAACATATTGATGGATCATTCCGGAAATCAGGGTTTGGTATGGGATTCCCTTCTCCATAGCACGCTTCTGGATGCCTTTCAGATCATGCTCATAAACCCTTATGGTAATCCGTCGATCCTTCCTGAATGTATTTCTCGCCAAAGATTTAATCTTGGCAATCTCTTGCCTGGTCGGAGCCGTTGTCTTCATGCTCCCACGTTCGTATGCATCAATTAGCTCATGTTCTTCTCGATCATATTTCATGACAAACCACCCTTTTTTCTGAAATCTTTGGTTGCTTTCCGGCTGGGAATGACTGTTTTCAGGAATATGTAGTCGTTTTCGACCACATATGGGACCATATAGATGTATCCGTCAACTATCACAAAATATATCCGCTGTCCCGGATAATCTGTCGGGTTCGGATGGTTTGCAACTCTCCACACATCCCCTTCGGACAAATGAAAGACAATATCTTCGAATGAAATGTTCCGCTCGCGCTTCAACCATTCATTCTTGCATGGATCCCATTCGTATCTCATGAATTACTGTACATGCAAAAGATGCACAATGCAAGTCCGTCTCAATCGTTTTGGCAATGCGTCAGTAAAGGTGGAAATTTCGCGCCGATTGACGACCGCGAAACCACGCTTCGAGCGCACACACACATCCATCATGGTCGCCTGCCTGTGCGCCATGCCTGCGCCAAGCCTTAGCGCGGCGCGCAGGTACCGTACCTGTCTGCGTGCGAACACGTACAGGCAGGCGCAGACAGGCCGCCGGGTTACAGCGGGAACCCCATCCGCTCCAGAGGCAGGGGACGAAAACCGAGGCTCGCCAGCGGCGAATCCGGCTTCAGTCTGTAATCTCCGTTCTGCGGCGCCACAAAGCCGGGGTCCTCGGCTCTGCCGCCTGCTTCGATCCCGAAATCCTGCTCGCGTGCCAAGTGCCGCCTGGCAGCCTCGGGGTCTTCGACACACCAGTAAAGATTGCGGTCGCAGTCGGCATCGCGCAGGAGGGCGCGGCGACCGTCCCCGTGAATCCTCGACTGCCAGACGAATGCCTGCTCGCTGGTTTCGGTCAGGAAAACATTGTTTCTGATTACGCTGCCCGCCTGGGGGCCGGTTTCCAGGGAGAGCAGGCCGCGGATAGGGTTGGTCAGGGGCAGAGCCACGATATTGTTGGTGATCCGGTTGATGCCTTTGGTAGTGATACCGGTGGCGTGGCCGGCCTGCTTGAAGATCAGGTTGCCGTGGACAATGGTCTGATGCTGGTCGTCGTCGCAGCGAATACCCTCGGACATATTGGCAGATGGGCATGGACCAACCGCGTTGAAGCGGGCTACGTTGCCGCCGCCACCGCCCGAGATATAGATGCCGTTACCGTCGCCCATCACCTGCATGACATCGTGAATCCGGTTGTATTCGATCAGGTTTTCGCGGGCGTGCTGCAAGGGCTCGCGCCGCCACCAGTCGACCAGCCAGCCATGATACCAGGGCGGCTGGCTATAGCCGGGGCCGAGCAGTTCTTCGACCTCGTGCCAGCGAATCGTCTCGACTCCTTCCGAGCCGGGACGGCGAACCAGTTTGACCCGGCCGGAGCAAACAATGCCGGTATAGGGCAGATCATGCAGGTGATTGTCGGCGACCAGATTGGCGCCGCTCTGCCAGACGAAGATTCCCGGCGAATGGTAGTAGTGGCGACCGATATGGTGAATATGGTTGCCGGTAATCTGGTTGTCGCGATTGGCGTACTTCAACCCGGGGCCGTAGCCGGCCAGAACAATTCCGCAGCCGCCGAGACTGTGGAATTCGCAGTTGTTGACCTGGTTTTGCCGGCACAGCAAATCCAGGCGCAGTCCGCCCGCGCCACTGTTTTCAAACCGGCAGTTTTCAATGCGGCAGTTCTCGGCGCCGCGCAGGCGCAGCATACAGGAGGGGGCGTCGAACATTTCCCAGTCGTGCTGGATGCCCCGGCCAGTGCCACCATGGAAGGGGAAGCGGTTGCCGTGCTCGAAGATCAGCCCTTCGAAGGTCAGGCCGGCAACTGGCAGGTCTGGCGTTTTTGGCACGTCGAGCTGGCCTTGCACAAGGATGTATTCGGTTAGGCTGGCCGCCATCAGACCGCTGGCCGGTGCATCCTTCTCGGTGCAGTAGTAGAGAGTTCGAGTGGCTTCGTGAAAGACCCACGACTCCGGAGTCAGGACGGCCAGCGTGTTCTCGACCCATAAGGTGTGATCGAATTTACCGTTGCCGGGAATGCCAATCGGATAGGTGCAGGGGCGGGCGACCATGGCCCGGCCTGTTTCAGCATCCACTTCGGCCAGGGGCAGAATATTCATGGTCCAGGGATTCCTCGGCACAACCACCAATTCCGCCTCCCGGAGATCGGGCCAGTTTTGCAGATACGTTCCCGAAAATTGAAAGGATTGACAGCTCAGCGAGTGTCTAGCCCGGCTGTCGACAGGCAGAAAGCCCGGACCGCGGGCCCGGCCCACCATACCCTTGCGGTCGAACAGATCGCGGGGTCGGCAGTTCTCCGGCAACCGCGCCACCCAGACTTTACCGCGGGCCCGAGGGTTGAGATAGTCCGGTTCATCCTTCAGCCTCTGCCAGCCGCCAACCGGAACCGCGCCGGACAGCCGTACACTGCCCGCCTCGAAGGCCCGCCAGACGACCCGGCGCGCCTGCGCCCTTACTCCATCCTCCGGGCCAAGCGTCAGGGTTTGTGGAAGATGATAGCGACCGGGCTTGAAGACGACGTGGATATCGCCTTTGCCGCCGCGATCCCGCAGGGTATGCCGGACCGCGTCCCGAGCCCGGTAGGGCGAAGCGAAAGGTTGACTTTCACTGCCGGCATTGCGGTCGTCGCCGTCCGGGGAAAGATAGTAGATTCTCATGACTAGACAATCTCCAGGATAATTGGAGCAGCGGTCAGGTTGCGATTACCGCCATCGGTTACCACGACTACGTCCTCCAGACGGACACCACCCCATTCGGGGTAGTACAGGCCGGGTTCGACGGTGATCACATCGCCCTGCTCCAGGGGTTTTTGGTTGCTGTGGGAAAGACGCGGTTGCTCGTGCAGTTCCAGGCCGAGCCCATGTCCGAGACCATGAAAAAAGCCGTAGGGCACTCCCTCCTTTTCGCCACTGGCAAATCCGTGATCCTCCAAAATATCGGCCGCTCGCCGGTGAACCACGCTGGGGTCGACCCCGGGCTTGATCATGGCGATGGCGACTTCCTGGGCGGCGGCCACTGCGGCGAACGCCTGGCTGACGGTGTCTTCAGCATGTCCTCTGACCACGGTTCTGGTCAGGTCGCCATGGTAGCCGCTGGCCTCGATCCGCGGAAAGATGTCGAGGACCAAAGGCTGGCGGGCCGGAATCGGGCCGCTGCCGGTTTCATGAGGGTCGGCGCTTTGCCGGCCAGGCGCCACGATAGTTCGCGATACCAGGCCGCCGTGGCGCACGATCTCCGCGTTGATTTCGCCGCGCAGCAGTTCGGCGGTCAGAGGCCGGTCGTGCCACCGCAACCAGTCATGGCTGTCAATCCGGGATTGCCGCAAAATGTCGAGCCCGCACTGCAAACCTTGTTCGGCCAGGCGTACGCCTGACTCGATCTGCTCAATCTCGACGGCGGTTTTTATCTTTCGCTGCGGACAGAAGACTTCGACCGGCTCGACGGCGATCTCCTGCGCCTGCAAAGCCAGGCTCAGAGAAAGAGGGAAGTCGGCGGGCACATGCCACTTGGCGACGGAAAAATGACGGGCGGCGGCGACAATATAGGCGGCCGGAGCGGCCGGTTTATCCTCCATGTTCCAGGCTTCACGGGCCTGTTTGAAACTAAGAACTTCAATTGTCTCCGGCAGAGTGCGGCGGGCTCTGCCCAGTTCCATGGCGGCAATTGCCAGGAACTGTTGGCCATTCACGGAAAACCATAAAAAAGGGTCTTCGCTGAACAGCCCGGTAAGGTAAAGCAAATCAGGCTGGCGCGCGCTGTCAGCAAAAATCAGGCCGGGCTGGGGTGGCGGGGCATGGCTGGTCGGCATATTTGCCGCCGCCGGGGGGGAGCGGCGGAAGTCGTTCATAGTCAATTAACTATCTCCGGGACAAAAGCTCGCAAGCTCAACGGCACTGTCTCCGCTGTACGCAGTTTATCATAGCCCCCCTTGCCAACAATACAAATTCCACTTTCGGCGGCGACCAATAGCCTTGTCTCGCACCTTGTGCTTTCGGCCTACTAATCGAAAAAAAAGAACCGGTCGACGAGAGCGGGCGACGAGAGCGGTGAACGATTGGGACGCTCTCTGCGTTGTCACGCCGTAGTCCCGACATGTTACGCCGTAGCCCGAAGGGCGAAGGCGGATCGTAATCCGCTATCGCCTGCCACGCCGGAGCCTTGGCGTAGGCGGGTCGCCCGCTATCGTCAACCGAGCTTTACGCCCCCAATACTCTTAACCGACCCGCTTAACCGCCACCCTTAACCGGATACCCTTGCCCTTACCCGACTCGCCCGCACGATTGAGGTGCCCCTTCAGGGCACAATTTATTTCTGATTCATACCCAGGGTTGCGTGTCGCTTATCCCCGGCCTGAATCCGTGATAAAATTGGC
>SLNM01000277.1 GCA_007133055.1 Lentisphaeria bacterium | reverse complement strand
GTATAGTGAGTCGATCCAGTCGGGATAATCCCGCGCCAGCAAGTGGACGGCATGCCGGTTGGGTTCAACTGCCGCAACCACCGAAGTGCCGCGGGCGACGGCCTGAGAAACATCGGCGCCAGTGCTTGCATTAAGAACCAAAACTCGTTCCGGCCGGCGAAAGGCATAGGGCAGAGCACGCGTGGTGTAGTCAAGAATATGCTTGTCGTCCTCTGTCCGGCCACTTCCCAGTAAAGTACCAAAGTAGTTGCCATTGTTGTAGATGATTTTTCGTATGGGCGGTTCGCCGGGATGGCGCAGACTCAGCCCCGGCGAATATCGCTGCGCCGGGCCCGCCACAACCTCGAGCGTGCCATACGGGCTGGACGAGCGATGCACTCGGCGGGCGCCCGGCAGTTGCAGGGAGTATCGGATGTCCTTGTACTCCGAAGGCTCGGGGGTGGAGGGGTTGAAGATGCTGATCAATGCCACTGTCAAAGCTGCCCACCAGGCGAGGACAAACCTCGAACCAGTAGGACGAGTGAGCCAGGCGGACACGAAAACCAGCAAACTCAGCACTCCGGAAAGCGCCGCCGGCTCGGCAATCCAGAAAAGACCGATGGCCAGCAGCGCCCCGATGCCGGAACCTACCATGTTGGCGAAGTACAACGGTCCTATGCGCTCAACCTCCCGATAGAACACCAGGGTGATGGCCAGCCCGGCAAAGAAAAAAGGCAGGCAGTAGACAAGATAGGTGAAGGCCAGAAGCCCTATCTGGCGACCTTCGTGAAACAGCAGAAATGCATTGAAGTCGCCAAGCCACCCGGACATCCACGCCGCCGCTGCCATGGTCAGACCGGCGGCCAGAAACAGACAGGGCAGCAGATTGCGGTAATGCCGCAGAAAAAAAGCGCGAAAAATGGCCAGAACCGTGCCGGCCGCTCCGAACCCCAGCATGGCCATCGAGATGACCATGTAGGCGAAGTGATGCCACTGGGCAATCGACATGGTCTGCATGATCACCAGTTGAAAGGCGATCACCGCAACCGAAGTCAGCCCAACCGCGATCGGTACTCGGCGCCCGCCCTTGCTGCCGCGAAACCATGCAGCAACACCTCTCAGGATCGCCCGGACAACGGTCGGCTTGCAATCATTGTTCCAGGCTTCCATTCATGACTCCGGATAGAATTTCGGGTAGCTGCCGGCTTCCGCCAGACGCTGGGCTAGGAGGGCGGCTTCGCGCAAATGGTAGTCACCCCACATGCAGGACTCGCCGTTGGGAACCCGGCTGCCTGCGGGGATTGCGTCCCAGCCGTTGGGGCGATGATAAAGGCCGTGCAGAAGCAGCCCCTGGTGTTCGGGTTCGAGTCCGAGGCAGGAATCCTGGAGGAGAGTGCGCAGCACGGTCAGGCCGGCCTGACGATAGCGGGCGGCCTCCTGCTCCTGGTTGCGCCGGAGCAGGTACTGGCCGAGTCGCAGCAGGCCCTGGACAGCGATCGCGGCGGCCGAGCTGTCGACCGGCTCCCAGTCGTTGTTCGGCTCGGCCGGGCGCATGAGGTAGTCGCCAAGGCGGTGCAGATTGGGTGCGCCGGTATCCCAGTAGGGTATGCCGTCGGTCGGGGTTTGCTCGATATAGAAATCGGCGGTGGCTTCGGCGGTCTGCCGGAATTCCGCTTCGAGCGCCTGCCGGCCGGCAAAGGGTTCGAGTTCGGCGTCCGGCAGGTCGGCGAGGAACTCCAGTTGTTCGGCGAAGCCGCAGAGAACCCAGGCCAGGCCGCGGGTCCAAGTTGAGAATGGCGAGTAGCCCTGCTGACTGCTGGGACAGCGGTAGCAACCGTTGTTGAGGTTGAATATGCTTTCGTGGGCGACCCGCCCGCGCTGGTCGAAAACGTCGCGTCCGGTTCCGAAATAGACATTCCAGCGGCTGGTGCTGCGGGCGTGCTCAACCAATCGTTCGAGCAGGGAGACCGACTGGTCTTGTTCGCCAGCCAGTCGATGGCCGAGCTGGTGCGCCACGGCCAGAACACGCAACGAGCGGATGGTGTCGGCGAACAGCGAGTGGGGACCGTTGAAGGAGTAGATGAAGCCGCCGCCCTCGGGCAGAGCAGTCCAGCGCCGGGCCTGCACGGCGCCCGAGCATTTGAGAGCCAGTTGACAGAAATGGCGCTGCCATGGGTCTTCCGGCAGGCGCCCCTGTTCGATCAGGCGCAACAAATTCCCATAGGTGCTAATGTTGTTGAAGCCATGGTCATGAACTCCGAAATGGGTGACATGGACGGCCATCCTTTCGAGGGTGTTGCGGCGGCCGATCTCGAGGAACTCCTCGTCGTCCCCGGCCTCGAACTGAAGCAGAGCCGAACCGTAGACAAACCCCTGCGTCCATTCGGTCCAGCCGCGGGTGGTGTACTTGCCGTTTATGGTGAAGACGGGAGAGCCTTGCTCGATGGGATATGATGTTTCGATGTCGCGAATTTTCCGGGCGGACAGCGACCACATGCGGCGAATGGCGGGCAGCAAGTCGCTGGGTTGCAGATTGGCATCGATGTTCAGCATGATTGTCCTTCCTTGTCGACCGGGCATAGGGCGTGGGTCCCCGCGGGGTATGGCAGAACTATGGTCACGTGCTTCGCCCCGTGCCCTTTTGGCTCCGTACCATTTGAATCAAAACATTGATCTTGACCCTGCGGGACCAAGCCAAGGCTTGTTCGCCCGCATTGTAGGGTGTTATCCATCTTACTTTCCCATAAAGGTTTGCCTGCGTACGTCCCTCTATACTTTCCTTCATACGCCCGAGTTTCAAGCGCCCGACTGCGGATCAATCGGACGACCTAAAACGCCGCCCGGCTGTTGGCAATTTTGTTTGGCAGTGTGGCCCTCATGGCGGCGGCAGCTTCGAGAATCATGGCATCGTTGCTGGGGAACGGCAGGGGTTGATTGCCGATGCGCCCCCGGCTCTCCCGGCTCAGGGCGCGGCGGTCGCCACTGAAGGTAGTGGCGACATGCTCAAAGACCGTCTCGGCGACAATCGGCTGACTGTCAAGCAGCATGCCGGTGACGGTTTCAAAGATATCCAGGCGGGCTTCCAGCACCGCCGCCTTGTGCTGCTCGACTTCCCGAACGCTGGCCCGGACAATGGTCCAGCGCGGCACCCTGATGTCGTTGCCTTGGGAGTCCTTGCGCACATTGCCGTGGTCGTCCAGCGCATACTCGAAGCCGTCTTCGATCTCCTTGGTGTCCTCGTAGTGGCGTTCGCGCACCACTTCCGGCGACACCTCGATCCGGGTCAGGCGCAGTAGCATTTGGTAGTCGAAGCTGACACCGGGCACCGGGTGCAGGTAGTATTGTTGCCAGTCGCGGTTCAGATCGGCAGTGTTGATATCCGCCAGTTCGCGCTCGAGACCGAAGGGCATGATGGTCGGAGCTTCGTAGCTGACTTCGAACAAAATATGGGTCACGCCCAGTTGGCGGGCCTGTTCAGCGAGCTGATGGCTGTCACGGTAGTGCAGATAATACCGACTGAGCCTGCCGAATTCCGCATAGGCTTGGCGGGCAGCCAGCTTGTCACCCCGATGGCCAAGCGCCAGCAGGCGGCGGGCATTGCCGTAGACGTACTCGGCCGCCTGGTTCCGAGCCTCGGCGTGCCACCTCTCGACCGGCACGAATTCGAAAACCGCCTCCCGCCCCTGCCGGTCGAAAAGCGGCAGCAGCGGGCGCACCTTGTCCTGGCGGAGCAGGACACGATCATACAAATCGTACACGTACGGCCAGTCCTCGGGACGCCCCCCCCGTTTCAGCCGGTCGGCTGTGCGCAGGTCCCGCTCGTTGGCCTTGGCGAAAGCATCCTGCAGGGCAGCCACATCCCTCGGATCCTTGTTGCGGCGGCCCGCCAAGCGGCTGACCGCCAAGTCGATGGCTCGATCATAGCGCCCGGCCTCGGTCAATTTCTGCGGTGTCTGGCAGGCTGGCAGACACAATACCAGCGCGAAAAGAAGTCCTCGCCAGTAACCAGCCAGGAAATGACGGACGGGATTGGACATAGCCGGGCCCTTCATGTTATGCCACATTCGCCAGCCTGGTTAATTCAGGCTAGGGTGAAATCTTGTTGTTGAGAGTCGAGAGTAAAATAACGAGCCAAATCTAGTATATCAAGACGATTCCGCCAGCGGGTAACCCGAAAGAAACTCCGGAAGAAACTTGGACACTTAAATCTCCAACATGACTTGTTGCTTTTTGAGTATGGTGACTACATGAGCGAAACCCCCGGCGTCTTTGTGGCCGGTGACCTGGCACTCGGCACCTCCCTCGTGGTCCGTGCCATCAACCAGGGTCGCGAAGCCGCCGCCGGCATCGACCGCTACCTGCACAAGCAGCCAGCCCCGTAGCCGAATACGCATGAATTAATCAGGCGAATAGACTCTCAATCTACATTGCCGCCCGATTTTGCTTTGCTCTTCGCCCCGGAGGGGCAGCTCCATCGTAGCCCCGGACATCGTCCGGGGGGATATCTTACGACCGCCGATTGTGCCCTGAAAGGGCACCTCAAAAGACTGACAGGCAAGAGTTTGAGGTGCCCCTACAGGGCACAATGTTTATTCATACTGTTCCCCGGGCGCTGCCCGGGGCTACGATGTTGCCGCCGTTCCAGGGCTAAGGGAACCTGCCGCGCGTGTCAGTCCCAAATATACCGTTCATCATATTCAATCCCGTATCGGTTTAAAAACGCCCGGAATTCATCCTGAAACGTCTGCCTGCGATGATGCTCCTCCTGCCCGGCGATGTAGGCCTTTACATCTTCAACCCGCGTCGGCCCTACGGAAAACATGCCGTATCCGCTCTGCCAATAGAATCCACCGTATTCGGTTCCCAGCGTCTTGACGAACTTGGATGATTCCTTCTTGATCCTGCCAACCATCTCTACCGGTTGAACCTTCTTGCCGATATCGGCCAGTATATGGATATGATCGTCAGCCCCGCCTGCCACAACAAAGGGGCAACCGGCATTTCGCGCCAAGGCGGCCAGGAATGCATGGACGCGCGGACGTATGGTTTCATCAAGCCAGCGTTGGCGTTCTTTGGTCGAGAAAATGATGTGGATGTAAATTTTACAGAATGAATGTGCCATTGTTTCGGGTGTGGTTGAGGTTGAGTTGAGGTGCCCCTACAGGGCACAATATATTATTATTCCTTTTCCCCGGGCGCTGCCCGGGGCTACGATGTTGCCGCCCTTCCAGGGCTGGGGGAACCCGGTATATTCACCTATGGCGATGGCACTTCCGGAATCCTTCCTTTCCCCGGGCGCTGCCCGGGGCTACGATGTTGCCGCCCTTCCAGGGCTGGGGGAACCCGAACCGTTAATCCTGACCCCGGGTGAAGGGCACGAAGCGAACCGCCATCAGTCTTCTGGTTCGGACTTCGCCGTTCTTCTTCTCGACCAGCATGAGCTGCTGGGTGCGGAAGGGATGGCCGACCGGGATCACCATGACCCCGCCGTCCTTCAACTGTTCGACCAGGGGTGCGGGTATGTCGGGCGAGGCCGCGGTAACCACAATGGCGTCGAACGGCGCGTGCTCTGGCCAGCCATAATAGCCGTCGGCGTGCTTGACCTGAACCTGGTCATAACCGCTTCGCCTTAGGTTGTTCTGACCGAACTCAGCCAGTTGCCCGATGATTTCAATGGTATATACCTGATCGGTGATTTCCGCCAGCACCGCCGCCTGATAGCCTGAACCGGTGCCGATTTCCAAGGCTCTCTGACCCGGCTCAAGCCCGAGCAGCTCGGTCATGTAGGCAACAATGTACGGCTGCGAGATGGTCTGATTGTAGCCGATCGGCAGCGGGCGGTCGGCATAGGCCTGGTGTCGCCGGTCCTCGGGAACGAATTCATGGCGCGGCACCGTGCGCATGGCCGCCAGCGTGGCCGAGTCCCTTATCCCCCTGGCCTCGAGCTGGGTGATCACCATGCGACGGCGCAGTTCAGCCATCCGCTCCGACTCGTCGGCCATCGCGGCGAAGGAGAATACCAACAGCATAGCAACGAAAGTCAAACGCATTTTTCATACCTCCTAGTTAATTAGGGATCAATTATTGGCGGCACCGAACATTTCTTTCATTTTGGTCAGGTATTCGGCCGCCGTTTCAGCGCTCGCCGGCTTGAAGGCGCTGGCGACATCGGTATCGATGGTGTGGCAAACCGGTATTTCCCTGACAAACGGCGAAACCCGACGCACGGATTCATTGCCGCCCACCCGCCGCCGGGCGGCGTAAGTCAGGTACAGCTCTTCGCGCGCCCTGGTCGCGGCCACGTAGAACAGGCGGCGCTCCTCCTCCAGCCCTCCCTCCTTGAGACTGTTGTGATGCGGGAAAAGTTCGTGTTCCATGCCGATGACGATCACCACCGGGAACTCCAGCCCCTTGGCGGCATGCACGGTCATCAGCGCCACACTGCCCTCCAACCTCCCTTTTACCCGGTCGTTGTCGTCGCGCAGGGTGAACAGTTCGAGAAACTCCCCGAGAGTCGCATCCGAACCGCGGCGATCCTCGAGTTCCGCCGCCGCATTGAATAGTTCCAGAACATTCTCCCGTCGCCTGATGGCGTCCTGGCGCGGTTTGTAGATGCGGGCCAGGCCGTCGAGGTAGCCGATTTCCCGCAAGTATCCGCGAATTTTTTCGGCCAGCCCGCCGGGTTGCCGCAGTCGGCTCCGCCACTCTTGCAGGCAGCGCGAGAATTCGCCGGCAGCAGTGGCGGCGGCGGCGGAAAGCCCCTGCGGAAACGGGCCGGCAACCATCAATTCCTGCAAAGTTCCCCCGAGCGTTCTTTGCAGCTCGAGCAAGTGCCCGAGGGACCTGTCGCCGATGCCGCGCGGCGGCACGTTAAGCACCCGCAGCAGGCTTTGGTCGTCGCGGGGGTTGGCGGCCAGGCGCAGGAAGCTGAGGGCGTCGATCACCTCCCGGCGCTGGCAGAAGGATTTTGCGCCGACCACGCAATAGTCGATGCCGGCCCGGCGGAACGCATCTTCGAGGGAGCGGGAGAGATGGTTGGACCGGTAAAGCACGGCGAATTGGTCCAGGCTGCCGCCGCGCACCGCTTTTCTTTCGCGCACCAGGCTGGCGGCGAACTCGGCCTCTTCATTCTCATTTTTAGCTTTGACAATCATAATCTTGTCACCCTGCCCGCCACGGGACCACAGTGCCTTGTGGTGCCGCCGGGGATTGTTGGCGATCACCTGGTTGGCCGCTTCCAGGATCGTGTTGCTGGAGCGATAGTTTTGCTCGAGGCGAACAACTTTGGCCTTGGGAAACTGATCCTGAAAGCCAAGGATATTGCCGACCGCCGCCCCGCGCCAGCCGTATATTGACTGATCGTCGTCCCCGACCACGCATAGGTTGGCGGCGGCTCCTGCCAGCAGCGAGGTCAAGACGAACTGAGTGTGGTTGGTGTCCTGATATTCGTCGACCATCAAGTATCGATACTGTCTGCGACATTCCTCGAGCACCTCGGGATGCTCCTGCCATAGCCTGACGACCAGGCTCAGCAGATCGTCGAAGTCAAGTACGTTCATCGCTTTCATGCGCATGATATAGCGTGGGTACAGCCGTTCGAAGCCCGGTGGCCAGCCAGCGTCGTCGGCGGCGATCTCATCGGGGGTGAGCAGGGATGCTTTGGCTTTGCTCAGACATTGCTTCCAAACCGCCGTCGGCGGATTGTTTGCGGGCAGCCCCAGTTCGGTCAGCAACGATTGGACTACGCCCTCCACGTAGGCGTCGTTGGCGATGTCGAAGTTGGGCGCATATCCCAGTCGTCCGATATGGAGGCGCAGGAGGCGGGCGCCGAAGGAGTGAAACGTGCAAACCGTTATCGGCTCGGCCATGGCGGCGGGAATCATGTCGGCAATCCGTCTTTTCATTTCACGGGCCGCCCGGTTGGTGAAGGTAACCGCCAGAATGGCTCCGGGCTCGACCCCGCGTGCGACCAGCCAGGCCACCCGGCAGGCGACCACGCGGGTCTTGCCGGTGCCGGCGCCGGCCAACACCAGCAGCGGGCCGTCGGCTGAGACTACAGCCTCGCGCTGAGCGGGGTTCAGTTGACTTAGATCAACCTTCAACGGGTTCTTTGGCAAGTTCGGCATTGACTTCCATTATCATTTGCTCGATCGTCTTTCTGGGGCGCCATTCGAGCAGCTTTCGAATCTTATCGGTGGACGGAACGCGGCGGCGCATGTCTTCGAACCCCGGTTCGTATGCCTGGTCGTAGGGGACAAGCTCAATCCGCGAAGCACTGTTGGTGAAATCAATGACGCGCTGCGCCAGTTCGGCAATGGTGATGGGGGTTTCCGACCCGACATTGTAGATATTGCCGACCGCCGGCGGCGCCCGTTCCAGCCCGAGCAAGGCCCGCACCGTATCCGCCACATGACAGAAGCAGCGAATCTGACTGCCGTCTCCATAGACTCGCAACCGCCGATTATCGCGGGCGGCGGCGACAAAGCGCGGCAGCACCATGCCGTAGGCGCCGGTCTGACGGGGGCCAACCGTGTTGAACAGGCGGGCAATGGTCACCCGCAGCCCCTTTTCCTTATGGCATGCCAGAGCGAAGAATTCATCCAGCGCTTTACTTGCCGCATAGG
>SLNM01000009.1 GCA_007133055.1 Lentisphaeria bacterium | reverse complement strand
TGTCTTTAATTAGTTCGTCAAATCCTTCAACCAGAGGCATTATCTCTGTCTTGTCAAATCCTCGTCGTACATCAGGAGTGAGTGCGTTTTCTTGTTTGATATTAAAATATGCATTTGTGGGCGATTTCCCTGTTTCGGGTGCCGTGTAGTCTGTTCCGCCGAGCCGTACATTGTCGATCTGATCTTCACCTATCATCTCAACAAACTTTTGGAAAACAGGATGATGATCTTGATTTTCAGAGTCCGTAACTGCCAGGCCTACTACTGCTTGAGGATCGGTATCGACCCGTATTGCAATCCAACATGAATCGATGGAACCTAGGTTTCCTCCTGATACGGTTTTGGCAACAGGCTTAATTTTACGTTGTGGTTCGGATAATATAATTTGGGGTGCGTATTCTAGTATCCAATAAAGAAGACAGAAGCGCAGTGCTTCCACATCAATTGGGCGGTTATGGTGTAATACTGAAAGGGCGTTATATGCAAGCGTGGCATGTACCATTCCACGAGGTGTCTTTGCCGTTACTGGCAGACAAACCGCTTGGCGGAAGTTTTTGACAAATTCATTTTCGGCAAGGTTGAATGTTAAAAGTTGGCCACCCTTGCCAAAGAGGTTATTCAAACTCTCGGCATCAGCATCGCAAACGGCTTGAAGTAAGGTACGCCAGTTTTCATATTGAAACCCAATTTCGTCCGTCATCCAGGGAAACCATTTTATAGGATAGGGACTTTCGGGCGCAAATAAATCATTTTTATTATGTGCTTTTAAATATTTATTCCACTCCTTTTCCTTGGTCTTAAATGTTGGGTATGTGGCAATAGCCCTGCCTTTGCCTGGAAAGCGGCTAATATTGCACCGTTTTTTACGGCCAATGAAAGCGACAGGGACATCGAACTTCGCATTGCGAACGTTGTTCTGTGCTTTCTCCCAGGCTTCATCCATACCATCGAAGTCGATTCTAGCGCGCTCCAGGATCAGGCATTCGCTACCGGTTTCACCGGCTTCGATCAAGGATTTGGCGTGTTCTTGCATGGTGTTGAAAATCATCGCCTCACCTCCTCGAGCAGGCCGAAGCCCATGGAGTTCATTTCGCCGAGACCGCAGGCCCAGGCGAGGCGCTGGAGCGGGGGCGGGGCGTGCAGGGTGACGGGAGCCTGCCAACTGCGGACGGGCAGTTCCTTGATCTGGTGCAGGCGCTGTCTGTAGTCGGGGTCGTCGCCGTTTGCGGAGTCGGCAAAGCTGATGCGGATGTGGTCCGGGTTAAAGGCGTCGCGAGTGGCGGCGGGGTCGAGTCCGGACCAGGTGGCGGCAAGGTCGTTGCGGACTTCGCAGAGGCGCTGCCATTTGTGGACGAGGTTGGTGCGCAGGAGCAGTTCGCAGGCCTGGCCGTCGGCGGGCTGGTCGGGGAAGGCGTAGAGCTTGGTATTATCGGTTCTGCGAGACCAGCTAGTGACGATGGAGCCGGTTTTGGTCGGCCGCCAGGTCATAGTCTCGGTGAAATCGGGTGGCGGCAGCAGGTTGGCGCCGGCAATGCGCAGCAGTTGCGAGCCGATGCGGAGGAAGCCGTTGGCGAGCAGCCCTTCCCCGGCGGAATTCATCAGCTCGGGCCATGGCGAGGCGAGTTTGAAGTAGGTCGGGCCTTTGAAGACAAGGCCGCCGTCAAGGTTCTTTTCAGGGTCGGGGCGATGGACTTCGGTCTGGCGCGAGTGCAGAGGGGAGAAAGCGAAGAGCTTGATGCGGCTGCGGTGCTCGCCGCCATCGTGTAGATTGTCGGCGAAGTCCGGATTGGCGGTGGCGAGGGTGCCGTAGAGGGCGGCGGCCAGTCGGTCGAAGTATGAAAAGGGCAGTGAGACCGGGGTTTGCGGGGAAAGCCTTATGGCAATTTGCATGTGCCGCCTCCTAGGCCGAGAAATTAGATATTAATTTAAGATAAGTGCCAATTTGCCGCTTGTCAATCTAGTCTGAATAATTCATGTAATCCGTCAGTCATAGGTGCAACGCCTGAAAACAACCAGTCGTAAAACGAGAACGGCGACGCGAACGGCGGACGATTAGCTTCACTCGTAATCCGCTCGCGTCGCCGTTCTCGCCAACCGACACGAATTTCCCACCTTTCGCTGACGCATTAGCAGCTTCGCCTGCTTGACTTTTTCAAGTTCGGAGATATGCTACATTGTACTGGCAAACCTGAATCCCTGACAAAGTCAAACTAAAGGGTTGATCCGCTTATGTCTCAGCTTGATTTCAAGGTGCCATCCCTGGGTGAATGCGAAATTGACTCTCCCCTGAGTCATGCCGAGTTTGTCGACGAGGACAATCGGATATCCTATTTTCTCAAGCATCGGGACATTGAGTCCTGCCTTGAACAGGGCTTGCCGCTGCCCACCTTCGAGCCGGCTGGTCCGCGCCGGCGTATTTTTCACGATCCTGCCCGAACTCGTGCCGCCATCGTAAGCTGCGGCGGATTGTGTCCCGGGATCAACGATGTCATCAGGTCCTTGGTCAACACCCTTTGGCACCGTTATCGGGTTGGCACCATCTACGGTATTCGCTACGGCTACCGCGGGCTGGTGGCGAAATATGGATTGCCGCCTTTGCATCTGGACCCGGACGTGGTTGACTATATTCACGAGCATGGTGGTTCAATTCTGGGATCCTCGCGGGGGCAGCAGTCGAACGAGGAGATACTGGCGACGATCAGCCGCATGAAAATCAATTTGTTGTTCACCATAGGCGGGGACGGTACGCAGCGGGCGACCAGCGAGATTGCCGGGCTGGCGCGCGAGCGCAATCTGCCGCTGAGTGTGATTGGCATCCCAAAAACGATCGACAACGACTTGAATTTCATGGATCGCACCTTTGGTTTCGAGTCGGCCATCTACGCGGCCGGACCGGTTATCAGCAGCGCCCACATGGAGGCTAAGGGAGTACACAACGGCATAGGCCTGGTCAAGCTGATGGGGCGCGAGTCCGGCTTTATTGCGGCCAGTGCCTGTCTGGCCAATTCGGTGGCAAATTTCTGTTTGATTCCGGAGGTTGAATTCAGCCTTGACGGCGAGAACGGGCTGCTGCCGGCGATCAAGCGTCGCCTGGCCATCAAGAACCATGCGGTGATTGTGGTGGCGGAGGGGGCGGGGCAGGGCTTGTTCGAGCAAACCGGAACTTCGCGGGACGCTTCCGGCAATATTGTTTTCAGCGACATCGGCCTACTGCTCAAGGATCGGATTGGCGGGTATCTTTCCCGGCAACGGATCGAGCACAGTATCAAGTATCTCGATCCCAGCTATATTATCCGCTCGGTGCCTGCTTATGGCACCGATGCGGTTTATTGTCTGCATTTGGCGGAAAACGCCGTGCATGCGGCGATGGCCGGCAAGTCGGGGATGGTGATTGCCCACTGGCACGGCAACTTTATTCACGTGCCAGTGTCTTTGGCCGTCCGTGAACGACGGCGCATAGACCCCAAAAACCAGTTGTGGCAGAGTGTGTTGGGTGCCACCCGCCAGAATGATTATTTTTATGCGCGCCGATCAGAAGGGGAGGGCGGGGATTGAGGAACCAGTTGCCAATGCAGTCAGGAAGCTCGAACGAATTCGGTGTTGGTCTGGTTGTATCAGGCCCCAGCGGGACGGGTAAAACTACGGTCTGCAGGATGCTTTTGGAACGACAGCCCGGCCTGCATTTTTCGGTTTCATGCACCACCCGCCCGCCGCGGCGGGAGGAAGCCGATGGCCGGGACTACCGGTTTGTCTCGACCGAGGAATTCGAGCGTAAGAGACAGGCGGGGCAGTTTCTCGAGCTGGCCGAGGTGCATGGCTGTTACTACGGGACTTTGCGCGAAGAACTGGAGCCTTGGTTGGAGGGCGGGCACGATGTGCTCATGGATATCGATGTCGAGGGTGCCCGGCAGGTTCGACGCAATCTGAGCACCACCAAGTTTGCCCGGTCAATGGTATATGTCTTTTTCGGGCCGCCTTCGCTGGCGGAAATCGAGCGGCGCCTGCGGGGCAGGGGGACTGAAGATGAGCATGTTTTGGCTCGCCGCCTGAACAATGCCAAGGAGGAACTGCGGGCCTGGCGGGAATACGATTATTTGATCGTCAATGATCAGTTGGACCAGGCGCTGCACGACTTGCAGTCGGTCTACCAAGCCGCCCGCCGATTGACCGTTCGCTATGTGCAACCACCCTGGGAAGTTTGATTAATGGATGATCTATGGACCATCGGCGGGGGCAGGAAACCGGTGATCGCCCTCGGGGTGTCCGGCTCGATTGCCGCCTACAAGAGTGCGGAACTGGTCGGTAAACTGACCCGGGCCGGCGCCGAAGTGCGGGTGTTGATGACCGCCAATGCCTGCCGCCTGGTTGCGCCGGCCACTTTTTCGACTCTTTCCCGGCATCCGGTGGTCGACAGTCTGTGGGATACCGGGCGATGGCAGCCGGAGCACGTCGAGCTGGCCGAGCTGGCCGATTTGCTGGTCATCGCCCCGGCCACCGCCAATATTATCGGTAAGCTGGCGCACGGCATTGCCGATGATGCGCTTTCGACTTTTGCCCTGTCCTTTGACGGATCGGTCATTATAGCGCCGGCCATGAATCCGCGTATGTGGGCGCACCCGGCGGTGGTTGAGAACTGTGCCATTCTAAGGCGGCGAGGTGTGCGTATTGTCGGTCCCGAACCAGGCCGTGTAGCCTGCGGTGATCTCGAAGGGGCGGGTAGAATGAGCGAGCCCGTGTTGATAGGCAACGCGGCGCTGGCGGCCTGGCAGCTTCACAGCGCGCCTGTCCCCGGCCAGCCGCGCCGAAGGATTGTGGTCACCGCCGGTCCGACCCGGGAGGAGCTGGACCCGGTGCGATTCCTGAGCAATCGCTCTTCTGGTCGCATGGGGTATGCACTGGCGGAATGTGCGGCGGCGGCCGGACATCAGGTGGTTTTGATTTCGGGTTCGACAGAGCTGCCGGTTCCGGCTGGTTGCACCATGATCCCGGCAGTCACGGCTGCCGAGATGGCGGTGGCGGTCAAGCAGGAATTTGCCGCCGCCGATTTATTGATCATGGCCGCCGCCGTGGCAGATTTCCGACCGGCCGAAAGAGCCGGGCAAAAGCTGCGCAAACAGACCGGGAGCCAAGCTCCGCAGTTGCAACTGGCGTGGACCGAGGACATCCTTGCTTCGCTGGCGGCGGACAAGCGGAGTTCCCGTACCGTGGTGGGGTTCGCGGCCGAAACCGAAGACCTGGTGGCCAACGCCAGGCGCAAGCTTGGCAATAAGAAACTGGACTGGCTGGTCGCCAACCAGGTGGGGTGTCCGGGAGTGGGATTTGACAGCTCCGACAACGAAGTGGTGGTTTTTGCCGCCGACGGACGCAGCACAGCCATTCCCAAAGCCGGTAAGCTGGAGGTGGCCGCCAAAATTCTGGAACTGGTTATGAACGTCGGGAATGAACCATGAAAATATTTATCAACTGGCTGCAAAAAAGGCTTTCCGAGCCGCAAGTTGCGGTTTTGATCGGCTTTATTGTCGTCGGCGCGGTTTTGATATTTTGGATTGGCGATGTTCTGGCTCCCATATTTGCCGCGGTTATCATTGCCTATCTGCTGGAGGGGCTGGTGCGGGCTTTGCAGCGTCGGTCGGTGCCCCGCCGCTTCGCGGTCTGGGTGGCTTTCTTTCCTTTTCTGATCGTCTTTTTTCTATGCCTGCTGGTTGTTTTGCCGCTGCTATACCGCCAGATTGTGCAGTTGTTCCAGCAGTTGCCGTCGATTCTGACCTGGGGCAAGGATGAGCTGATGGCCTTGCCTGACCGCTATCCCGAACTGGTTTCCAGCGAGCAAATTGCCCAGGTTATGAATATGCTGCAATCCCGGCTGGGCGAGTACGGGGAGCAGATAATCAGTTTTTCTCTTGCCTCCATCCGGAGCCTGATCAATTTCGTCGTTTATTTGGTGGTGGTTCCGCTGATGGTCTTTTTCATGCTCCGGGACAAGGAAGCCATACTTGCCTGGTTCTCCCGTTTCATGCCGGCCGACAATCGTCTGGTGGTCGATGTCTGGCGCGAGGTTGACCAGCAGATCGGCAATTATGTGCGTGGTAAGTTCATAGAAATTATCATCGTCTGGGGCGGCAGCAGTATGATTTTTTCACTGCTCGGCTTGCAGGCGGCGGTTCTGTTCGGCCTGTTTGTCGGGCTGTCGGTTTTAATCCCCTATATCGGTGCGGCGGTAATGACTTTTCCGATAGCCGTGATGGCTTTTTTCCAATGGGGTTTCAGCGCCGATTTTTTCTATGTCATGATTGCCTACGGGATGATTCAGTTGGTTGACGGCAATATTCTGGCCACCTATCTGTTTTCCGAGGTGGTTCATCTGCATCCGCTGGCGATTCTTGCCGCGGTGGTGGTATCCGGCGGGCTGGGGGGTTTCTGGGGGGTCTTTTTCGCCATTCCCCTGGCTACCATGATCAAGGCGGTGATCCAGGCCTGGCCATCGTGGGAGGGGGGTTCGGCGGAAACAGGGCGGCAAGCCGAAGATGAAGGGCAAGCCAAAGTTGAAGCTGGATAGTGGGCCCGGCAGGGTTCGAACCTGCGACCAGACGATTATGAGTCGTCTGCTCTAACCACTGAGCTACGGGCCCGTCGAAAATAGGGCTGAAACAGAATCCGGCAGGCGCAGCCTCGACTTATGGTTTTGCACCACGGGAAGTTGCCTCGGCAAAACTCAATATGTACGCGCCTTACGGAAAAATCAAGCCAGACGGCCGCCAATTCGCAAGCCCTCAGCCATCGGTGCGTCGGCTGAAACAAACAGTCGGAAAACGATTGCGGTCGACCTGCCTTCGCCAAAGACCTGGAGCCGTCCGGCCTCGGACGGTGATTGACGGCGGAGACCCGCCGTCTCCAAAAGTAACGACTGCGGATTAGGGTTGCGCACAATAATCGTAGTCCGTAGTTGACCCCAGGAACAAGCGTTATACCTTTTCGCACAACACCAGGCTAGCCTGATGGCTTGAGGCGCGGCCCGTCCGGTGTGTCCTCCACGCTCCATCCTTGTTCGGCCAGTTCGGCCCGCAATGCGTCGGCCCGGGCGAAGTCCTTGTCCCGCCTGGCCTGCTGCCGCTGTTGAGCCAGTTGTTCAATAGCCGCCGGCACCTCTTCGCCTTTGTCCGCCTCGAGCACTGCCAGAACAGAGTCGAAATCATGCAGCAGGGATAAAATATCACTGGCCTCCCGCCCGTTCATCCGCCGCTGGTCGAGCCGGCGGTTGCCGTCGCGCACCAGGTTGAACAAGGCGGCGAGAGCTTCGGCAATATTCAGGTCGTCCTCCAGTGCTTCTTTGAAGTCCTTTTTTGCACGCTGGCAGAGAGTTTCCTCCGGTTCGACGGATGGATTGCCGTCGCGGTTTTCTGCCGAGTCTGTTTGTCGGAGCCTGGCGATAAAGTCATCGATTCGCTGCAGGGCCGAGCGGGCGTCGAGGCAGCTTTGACGAGTGAAGTTAAGCGCTTGCCGATAGTGGCAGGCAAGCAGGACATAACGGATTTCACGGCCGCTGAATCCCTGCCCGAGCAAGTCTCGCAAGGTGAAAAAATTACCCTCCGACTTGGACATTTTACGTCCCTCCACGATCAAGTGGGCGCAATGCAGCCAGTAGCGCACGAACTGCTGTCCGGTGGCGGCCTCGCTCTGGGCGATTTCGTCCTCGTGATGGGGAAACATGTTGTCGACTCCCCCTGTATGAATATCAAAAGTCGGCCCCAGGTACTTCATACTCATGGCACTGCACTCCAGGTGCCAGCCTGGCCGTCCTCGTCCCCATGGGCTGTCCCACCAGACTTCGCCATCCTCGGCGGTGTGCGCCTTCCACAGGGCGAAGTCGGCCACCGATTCCTTGGCGTATTCATCATGGCGCACTCGCCCGGAGGAGCGGGATTGGGCGGGATCCAGATTGACCAGGCAGCCGTATTTCGGGTAGCGCTCGATGGAGAAATAGACCGAGTCATCCTCGGCTTGGTAGGCCACGCCGCGGGCCAGCAGCCTGCCAACCAGCTCGATCATCTCCGCAATATGCTCGGTCGCCGCCGGATAATGCTCGGCAGGTTCGATGCGTAAACTTTGGAGGTCGGCAAAAAATGCGTCCTTGAACTGTTGGGTAAACTCCGCCAGGGACTTGCCGGCATGGCGCGAGGCGCGGATGGTTTTGTCGTCGACATCCGTCAGGTTCATCACCTGGGTTACCTGGTAGCCGCAGTATTTGAGAGTGCGTCGCAGCAGGTCTTCAAAGACATAGGCCCGAAAATTGCCGATGTGGGCGACGTTATAGACGGTCGGGCCGCAGGTGTACAGTCCGGCCTGGCCGGGGCGAAGAGGCGTGAACTCCTCGGTTTGCCGGGATAATGAGTTGTGGAATTGCAGTGCCATAGCATGGGTATCCAGAGTCAGTCCATATGATAATCGGGAAGCGAACGCTGTTCGTTGCCGGCACGGGAACCAGTGCAATCCCGCGACAACAACATTATAACATAGCCGTGCAATCGTTCGAGGCCAGCGGTTGTTTTGTATTGTCCATGGTATGCGATAAAGTAACGCCGCCCATGTTCCGGATTCGTTGCATAGCGTTTTGTTTGCATCCTATGCGATGCGTTTTCAGCGCATATCGTAATGGATAGTGATTCAGCATGGATCGAGGACAGTATATGCCATCCTTAAAACATCGTATTGACCTGGTCTGCACCGACATTGACGGCACCTTGCTGGATGCCGGCAATCCTGACTTCACCAGC
>SLNM01000047.1 GCA_007133055.1 Lentisphaeria bacterium | reverse complement strand
GTGCGCGGGTCAACCTCGAGCGAGCTATGCGGCTGGGCGACCGGCTGGGCGGGCATCTGGTTCTCGGTCATGTCGATACTGTCGCCCCCGTACGCTCTGTGCATCGGCAAAAAGGCGACGTTGTTGTGCGGATTGCTTTGCCGGCGGAGCTGCGACCCTTGCTGATTGACAAAGGCAGCATCGCGGTCGACGGTATTTCCCTGACCATTGTGGATCTGGCCGAGGACTTGTTCACGGTCCATGTGATTCCGCATACCTGGCTGCATACCGCCCTGAGCACCCTCGTCCCCGGCCACCATTGCAATCTTGAAGCGGACATGATTGGCAAGTACGTCCTGCGGGCCATGCGCACCGGGGCGGCGACGCACGGGGAGGGCGGGCTCAACATGCAGACCCTGCTGGAAAGCGGGTTCATGGGGTGAGTCGGAGCCGACGCACTGATGCACTATCCTGAATTAATCAGGCTGCTCGTTTATCCCTGAATCAGGTTATCGCCTTCTTCGCATTGCTTCGAGCAGGGCGCCGGTTGGACAGATCCGGCACCAGGGTCTTGGAGTCCAGACTGCCAGCAGCAGAAAACCAACCGCCAGAATTCGGCTGGGCCAGGCAGCGTGGAGCCAGCGGAAAGCCACAAACGGCTCGATCAGTGACAGATCGAATGCGCTGCCGGCGACCAGCAGCAGCCAAGCGGAAAGCAGCAGCGACAGACGAATGATACTCATGCCGACCCGTAAATTCTTGCCGGGGTGTGATTTTTTCCGCTTAACTCTGCCGGCCAGTTCCTGGGCTGCGCCGAAGGGACAGAAGTTGCTGCAGTAAAAGTTGCGTCCGGTTAGTATGGGCAGGGCGAATGCCGCCAGGCCGATCAGGGCAAGCAACCATTGGCTGGGCCTGGGTAGGTCAAAGCGCAACCATGAGCCGAGGGTGGCCAGGGAAAGCATAGTTGCACCCAGCAATCCCGGAATCGCCAGACTGGCCAGCGAGAGCCCGAGGCGGAAGTGCCTGACCCGTCGCGGCAGCCAAAGCCAGGCGATGGCAATGATCAGGAACAGCGCAATCATAAGGTCGAGAACCTTGGTTCGAGCGGGCTCGGCAAACGGTAGCATCCCGGGCTCGAACTGTGCTTCGGAATCAAGCCGGGCCAGGGTTTTTCGCACTCCCTGAATCAGTGCCCGGCTGGTTCGCGTAGCGCCGGTTACGGTGTCCACCTCTCGCTGTGCGGCCCGGGGTGCTGTCAGGTGGTTCCAGGCATTCTTCAGGCTGTCGGCGACATTGCGGGCATATTGGGGTGTTTCCTGGCTGGGCAGCAGGTGAACCCCCGTAATGCGGAGTCGATGATCAAATCCGATTAGGAATGGAACCCTGCCCGCGAAGCCGACAATGTCAGCCTCGTCCGGCGGGCCAAAGACCAGCAGGCCAAGCAACTGCCCCTGATCATCGACTGCCTTGAAAAAATGATCGTCGTGTTCGACCACTTGGACCATCTCGGGGAATAGAAACCTTGCTTCAGCAGGATCAAAGGGTGGTCGGTGGCTCTCAACGTGGTTGACATCTGTCGACTCACGGAGCCCGACTGGCGGTGGGACAGTTGGCTGCCGACGCAGCAACCATGCTGTTCCCAGCAATATAACCAGCAACAGGAGCAGGCGGCCGATGCCTTTCTGCCAGGCAAAGCGGTGTTTTGCGGGGGCGCTGTTCATCGGTTCGGGAAAAAGAACTCCTTTGTGTGTTTCAACAGAGAATTGCGAAATGTGCTCTCCGTAGGGCGTGAATCCGTCTCGCCCAAGCGAATCGAGCCTGGTCGACTCGGATAGTCGACCTACGTTTGGCTCGATTCGCCCATTTCGCAATTTTCTAGTGTTTCAATCGATAATTCATGACTGTCTCCGACGGCTTAGCCTGAATTATCCAGGTTGGACTACTTTAACGTAACGGAAGAACTGCGCCATGTCAAAAGAGCGTTTTCGCTTTGTCAGCCCTGGTCGCCCCGGTGGTGGTCCGGACCGTCATTTCATAGCTGGTTTTGCCGGTCATTTACGGCACTGGCGCGATTACTTGGCGGCCTCGCACCTGCCTCGGGGCGGACATCGGGTGCCGGTTGATTTTGCCGGCATTGCGGTGGCCGCCAGTCCGGATCCGGCCGGGGATGTCTGGCTGATCGAAGCCTTGCGCGACCTGGGGATTGGGCAGGTGCGTCTTGATTACAGCTACGAGAGTCCGGGCGGGCACGGCGAGCGCCTTCTAGGGCAATTGCTGGACCACTCGTTTTCGGTGCTGCTGCATTTTGTTCAGCCTTATGCCGAGGCGCGTCGGATGCCGGCGGCGGAGGCGGTCGGGCAGTGGCGTGAATTTATCCGGCATACGCTTGATGCCTGGGGCGACCGGCTGACCATGGTGGAAGTGGGCTCCACGATTAATCGCCGAAGATGGGCGGGCTACAATTTGTCGGGCTGGCTGGCCGCCTGGACCGCAGCTTGGAATGAAATTAGTCACCGCGATTTGACGCTGCTCGGGGTGAACATCACCGATTTCGATCCGTTTTTCGACCACGCCGCGCTGGCACTGCTGGAGAAGCGCGATCTGCTGCCGGATATTCACACGGTCAATCTTTTCGCCGAACGCGCCACCGAACCAGAGGCCTGGGACCGAAAAGTTCTAGGAGCGCGGGCGGCACCTTTGCTCAAGGCCAATTTAGTGTACAAGGCGGACATTGTCAGCCGGGTTGGCCGCCACCACGGTATCGAGCGCACTTATTCCACCAACGCCTTTTGGACCCTGCCTCGCATCAGTCGCATGCTTGCCGCAGTCGAGGAAAAACAGGCTGACTACGTTGCTCGCTATCTGCTTCTGGCGGCTGCCGGCGGCGTGCTGGGGCGGGCCTATTACGGGCCGATGATCAGTCAACGCGAGGGATTGGTTGACGACGGCACCGACTTTTATCCGGAGCTGGAGCAGGTTACCTATTACGGGCAGGCCAACGGCCGCGTCGCCGATTATCGCAAACGCCCGGCTTTCCAGACGATGCGTCAGTTCCTGCATACCGTGCCCGGCGCCCTATACCAGGGCGCTCTTAACTCGGGAAGGGGGCTGGAAATGCATTGTTTCGAGCGGGCATCAGATATTGTGCATGTGGCTTGGACGATGAATGGCAAGTGTGCCGTTCTGGCAGAGCTGTACAGCCAGGACGATTTGCGGGCGGCACAATGCACCGACCGCGACGGGGTTCGCCTTGGTCAGCCTCCCGATTTGATTACCGAATCCCCATTGTACTTGAGCTGGCCGAAGCCAACAGTGCTTTCTTCGGTGCAGGCCGGCAAACCTATGCCGGGAATCGTTGTCGCCAACTCCGGGGTTGCAGGAAAGTATTTCTATCATTGCGATCAAAGCTGGCGGGGCATAGTGGTTGCCGGTTGCCGCGAACAGGCGGCAAAAATATGGGCACAACTGCACCCTGGAAAAATTGCCGGCCTGATCCGATCCAGCGCTGCCTCGCCAACCCCCGGCGGTCGGTATGAAATCTCTGACCCTCGTCGGGACGGCGGGGTTCTGGAAATCATTGGTTCAGACCCAGCACCCTTCTTTCTGCTCAGTTTTCTTCTCAGGCGCAAGGTTCGGGCGCGGGACCGCTGGAACGCCGCCTGCGAGCTGTTGCGCCGGGGTGTTGCCAGTCCGCCGCCGGTGGCTTGGTTCGAGCGGTGCGACCGCAGCAGGCCGAATGAAGGCTGGTTCCTGCGCCAGATCGATGGAAAGGAAAAAACGACAGCCGATTTTTTTGCCGCCTTTGCTCGCGGCGAGCTGACACATTGCGAAATAGAGGCGGGCGAATTTTATCGGCAGCTTACACAGTTCCTCTCCGAATCACACCGGCGGGGAGTGGAATTTCGCCGTATCAAACCGGATCAAATTTTAGTGCGGGTTGACTCGGAGCGACAATTATGTTTCGCTTTGGATTGGCCGGCGGGAGTCTGTTTCCACCCTCGCGCCCTGTCCTTGCGTCGATGTCTGTCGGACCTGGGACGAATTTGCCGGGGTCTGCCATGGCCCACCAAGTGCAATATTGTGGAATTGTATTTGAGCTTTTCGGGAATGCCTTTCAGTCGCAGCCGGCGTTGGTCATTTTTTCTTCGCGACGTTATAGCCCGGATAGGAAAAGGCTGATGGCGCTGGATAAAGCGGTAATCCGTCAGTCATAGGTGCAACGCCTGAAAACAACCAGTCGGAAAACGAGAACGGCGACGCGAACGGCGGACGATTAGCTTCACTCGTAATCCGCTCGCGTCGCCGTTCTCGCCAACCGACACGAATTTCCCACCTTTCACTGACGCAATACATAAAGCGTTGGGGATAGGTTGAAAAAGTAACCCTGTCAAATTATGTTCGAGGTTCGAGGTATGATGATGCTTGACAAGAACATTTCCCAGCGCCCTCTTCGGTTTGACAGCCTGAAAACGGTGATAATCGGTCTTGCCGTCGGTTTTTCCGGCCTGCTTTGGCTGTGGGTTGTCGGTTTAACCGCGGCGTTGGACCTGGCCCGACCATTGGAGCATTGCCTGAATTGGCTGGCGTTGCCGGTGGTGCTGGCGGGGATGTGGATTTTCTCGCTGCACAGCGGAAGAGTACGAAATGATTTCTGGCTGCGAACGGGACGTTGGTTGCGAGCGACACTTGTTCCGGCTGCGTTGGTGTATTCTTATGTGTTCGCACTAACCATGGAATGGTTTGACTTGCGGGCGCAGCCGGAGTGGTCGGAGGTCATGGTGGCTCTATTCCTGCCGGCTCTGCTTCTGCCCCCGCTGTTTCTGGCGGCGATGCTGATATGGCTCAGCGATTGTTTTATGGCGCCGCGTCTAGCCTGGCAACTGCGGATTGTTCAATGGCTTTGGTGCGGTCTGTGGTTGATTTCACTGGTTGTCGTCACTGTCTGGTTGATCGGACTGACGGGGTATGTGTACTGGGACCAGGCTCTATTGCTTTCCTGGAGCTACGGTGTTGCTGCGGCGTTTGAATCGGTCGCTCATCTCCTGCTGCTGGTGCTGGTTCCGTGGTTGATGGCTCTCGGGCTGGTTTTGGTCGACCGGATAGGCTGGGTTTACGGAGATGCCGTGCCGATTCCCGAAGTTTCTTTGCCGCGTAAAATGTTGGGCGGCAACACTTGTGCCAGCCGGATAAAACTGTGGGGAATACTGGCCACTCTCTTTCTGGCGGGCGCGTTATTCTGGTTTTACGTGATTGAAGTGAGGCGGGCGCGGAACCTGGCATCGAGGTCGGCGGAGAACTATCTGGCCGGCTCCGCCTCGGCGGTTGAGCTGGATGCCCTGGGAGAAGGGCTGGGCAGAGGGTTGCTGCCGTCGGAGCTGGGGAATCGGGTTCTGGAGAAATCGGTGACGGCTGAGATAAGCCCCAACTATGATCGGCGAACCCCGCGGGGACTGGTGAATTATGCTATAGAATACCCGAATGCATTGGAGATTTCAGCGTTTTTCCCGGCTCAAGCCTCGGCCTATCCACGATTGCTGGCCTGGAGAGTGGATGAGCGGAGTGCCGTTAGCTGGGTCAGGCATGGCTGGGATTACTATGCCGAGCAGACTGGCTGGAGCACCCCGGAGAACGGCGGCGGCCGAGCAAACCCCGCCGAGTCCACATTACCGCCATCCTCGCCCAAAGACATACACAGTGTATGGGGCGAGCTGGGCGCCGACAGCGTCCGAGTAGGGGTGAGGCATACCATTGAGCTGTGGTTGAACGATGCGGAAAAACAGGAACCTCCAGCGTACTGGGCCGAAGCAACTGTGCTGACCGATTTGACCTTTGACTCGCCGGACGGGGATGACTAGCCTGAATAATTCATGAGCCATCTACTGCGAGTCGCCATTGCACGCAATCTCAACCGCTTGCAGCCGACACCGATCTTTGCCGTACGTCCAGTACGCCGCGATCGGTTTACGGCTGCAAGCTGCTGATCTTACGCACACTGGCACCTCTCGCTACGAAGTTCATGAATTAATCAGGCTAGTGTCGTGTCACGCTTCAATTGTCCCCCTGCGCCAACGGCGCAATGCATACCAGACCGGAGCCTGTCTGCGTGCGACGCACAGGCAGGCAGCGCCCCGGGAAACGATATCAAGCAGCAAGTGCGCTGAAGGCGCACCGCATAATCTTCGTGTTCCTTCGTGTTCTTCGTGGTGAAATCGGTTCCGTTTCGATGCCGATCCCGATAGCGACCCCGACCCCGATTATGCTTCGTAATCGTCGCCCGGTTTCCTCTTTCGACATGGTTCGGGACAAGGTTCGGGCATCCTCGCAGGCATCTGGAGACGGCGGGCCTCCGCCGTTAACCACCGTCCGAGGCCGGACGGCTCCAGCAAATAATCGTCGCCCGCTATCGTCCGCCGAAATGGAAATGAGAACTGCGCTGCCTTTGCATGGAGCAAGATTGCCGTCGGCAACCTTTGGCGGCGCGGCAAGGTCTATCAGGACATGATGCTGGTTTTTCAAAATATCGATCAATGGTGGCTCTGGCTGCTGGCTTTGGCGTGGCTGGCGGTGGTTTGGCTGACCTGGCGGCGCGACATCGGTTCGAGACGCTGGCTGGAATCGCAGTTCGGCTCGGTCATGAGTAGGCGGCTCTCAGCTTCGTTGCATGCCGGACGGCGGCGGTGGCGGGCGGTACTCCTGCTGCTGGCCTTGCTTTTTGCATGGTTGGCAGCCGCCCGGCCACAATGGGGATGGCGCGAAAAAGATATGCCGCAGCAGGCCAGGGATGTGGCACTGGTTTTTGATGTTGCCTGGAATGAATCGGTTGAGGATGCCGGGATCGAAGGCTTGGACACGGTGCGGAGGGTGGCCGGGAGTTTGCTGGAACAACGGACGCTTGACCGTTTTGCCATTGTCGCGTTTGCCGGGGAAGCTTTCCTCGAGTGCCCGTTGACCTGGGACCGGGAGATTTTACTGGACTTGATCGATGCATTGTCGAGTCAGACAATCCCAGTGCCCGGCAGTAATCCGGCGGCCGGGTTGCGCGAGGCCCGTCAGGCTCTGGCCGGTGTGGTTGGCGAGCATCGGGCGATTATTCTTTTCAGCACTGACTGGACAGGGTGGGATGCTGGCCTTGACCGAGAGATTGAGCTTCTGCGCGAGGCGCGGATTCCGGTTTTCACTGTCGGTGCCGAGGCCGTGCGCTCGGTAGCGCCTGAACCGGCTCGGGCACCGGTTTTTGAGCAGGAAGAACGGGAGGATTGGCATTCTCTCCGACAGCCTGGCCGGGAATTGTCCGCACTGGCGGTTGCAACCGGCGGATTGCATGTAAGTATTGACCGGGATGCTTCTCCTGCCGGAGACAGACTGGCGGTTGCCATTGCCGATTCGACTCCCGGTCAATATGCCCGGAGAAGGGCGATGATGCAGCCCGTGGAGCGTTACCAATGGCCTCTGGCATTGGCCGTACTTATACTGGTGATCACCTTCTTTATTGACCTACGCCGGGCCGGCTGCACCAATGGTGGCGGGTTTAAGGCATGGCCGCTGGTTGGCGCTCTGGCATTGATCATGGCTCCGGCCACCGATGCGAGCCGGGCGGCGGCGGAACAGACCCCGACATTCTATCGGCTGATCGTCGGTCCGGAACTCGAAAAACTGCCGCTGTACCTGGAATGGCAACGATGGCAGCAGCAACTGGAAAATGCACCTTCCCCCGAGCAGGAGGCGGTGATATTTTATAATCTTGGACGAATTCAGCAGGCGCTGGGGGCATTGCCACAGGCTGCAAACGCATATAGGATGGCGGTCTCAAGATTCGGTGAAAATGAAATGCTTAGAGCCCATAGCCTGTGGAATCTGGGAACGGTTGAACATTGGCTGGCGCGGCGAGCCATGCCGCAATCTCCGGCGGAAGCGAAGCTGCACCTGGTCGAGGCACGCAGCCATTATCAAGAGGCAATGCAGGTCTTGGGAGGATTGCCGGGGCTGGTACGGAACTATCAGGCGCTGGCAAGGGAACATGCCTTGCTGGAGCTGGTAATGGCCGGTCGTTCACTAATCGAGGCGGAAAGGCGGACAGAAAGGGTTGAAACTGAAGAATTGTCCGAAGCTCCTTTCAAAATGTTTCCGATCCCGCCGGAATCGAAGGATTTCGATGAACCACTCACGCATCCATTGGATGATCCGCGCTGGATGCCGATGACGGAGTTGGAGAACGGAGAGGAAACAGCCTGGAACGACGTTGATCTGCCATTCTCTGATCTGGCTCGCGAATCGCTGCCGCCGGGATTCCCCGAACATGACGAGGAGGCTTATCTCGAGGAGGACCTGACTCCTGATCGTGTGGGATCGATTATGGAAAGCGTGCGCGATCGGCAGCGAAACTTCCGCCAGTTCCTCAAGGAGCAGCGTTTCGGACGTGACTAGCTTGAATAAGGGATCGGTTAAGCGGGTCGGGTAAGGGTCTTGGGGGCGTGAAGCGCGGATGACGATAACGGGCGACGAGAGCGGATAACGATCCGCCTTCGCCCTTTCGGGCTACGGCGTAACATTCCGGGGCTAAGGACGGACATGGCAGAGCCCTCCCCAATCGTCCACCGCTCTCGTCGCCCGCTATCGTCCACCGAAATGGCACCGAAAAACGGGGGAGAAGGCCAAATAACAGACAAATCCCTGTAAAAACACTAAACAATGAGGTATGCAATGGAGTTGTTTTCGGTTTTGCAAACTACTGATGAACGGCCTTCCAGGGAAACCTTGCGTCAGGCTTTTCGCGCTCTCTCATGGCTGGTTGATGTCGATGCCG
>SLNM01000334.1 GCA_007133055.1 Lentisphaeria bacterium | reverse complement strand
TGATCGAAAAAATTCCACTCGTTCCCGGTCGCCTGCGGCGGATTCCGCCGGGGTTCGGCTGGGTGGACCACCGTCTTCTTCGCGACGGCCATCTCCGCCGCTGCTCGCCGGATGCTCTGGCGCTGTATCTGGTGCTGCTGACGGCGGCCGACCGGCAGGGGCTTTCCCACTACGGCGATGCGCTGCTGTGCTCGCTTCTGGGCTGGTCGCGGGGTCGGCTGGAAGGCGCCCGCGGCAACCTCGAGCAGGCCGATCTGCTGGCCTGGTCGCCGCCGCTCTACCAGGTTCTGGAACTGCCGACCGAAACGAAGGGAGGCGGCCATGATAACTCGTGACGTCTTCTGGGAAATCCACCGTCTTCAAAAAGTTGACCGGCTGACCCCCGGACAGATCGGCCGGCAGCTCGGACTGAGCGAAAAGACCGTCCGGCACTGGCTGGGCCGCGATGCCTTCAGCGGCCGCAGTCCGCGTGCTGAAAGCAGCGTCCTCGACCGCCACAAGCCGCGGGTGAAGAGGCTTCTCGACCGGCATCCGTACACTGCGGTGCAAATCATGCAGTTCCTTGCCGCGGACGGTTTCGAGGGCAGTTACAATACCGTCCGACGCTATGTGAATGAAATCCGCCCGCCCCGGCATCAGGCGTTCCTTGAACTCCTGTTCGAGCCCGGGGAGGCCGCGCAGATTGATTTCGGCAGCTGCGGCCTGGTTCCCTGCGGCGGCGCGATGCGCCGCCTGTCTGTCTGCATGATCGTGCTCTGCCATTCGCGTCTGATGCATGCCGAGTTCATGCCGTGCGAGCGGCTCGAGCATTTTCTGACCTGCCAGAGGAACGCCTTCGAGATGTTCGGCGGGGTTCCGGGCCGCATGATCGTCGACAACTGCAAATGCGCGGTGCTGCGCCACGGACGGCACGGGCATGTGCAGTTCAATCCGCGCTACGCGGATTTCGCCGGCCACTACGGCTTCGAGCCGGTCGCCTGCAATGTCCGCAGCCCCCATGAGAAGGGCAGGGTCGAAAACGGCATCGGCTATCTCAGGAGGAACTTTCTGGCGGGACGCGCCTTCGGCAGCCTTGCCGAAGCGGGAACCGCTCTGCGCGACTGGCTCGACAACACCGCCAATGTCCGGGTTCACGGGCAGACCGGGGAGCGGCCGCGCGACCGTTTTGAAAAATCCGAAGCGGCGGCTCTGCGGCCTCTGCCCGCGCTGCCGGCCGACTGCGCCAGAGTCGAGGCCCGTCGCGCCGACAGCCGCTGCCGGGTGTTCTTCGACGGCAACGGCTACAGCGTGCCCGAACGCTGCGCGGGGATGCGGCTGACTCTGAAGGCCGAGCCGGAGACCGTCCGGATCTACGATCGCGAGGATATGGTCGCCCGCCATGCAAGGTGCTACGACCGCAACAAATCGATCGTCGATCCGGACCACCGGCAGGGGATGCGCCTGCTGAGGCGCCGGGCGCGCGAACAGAACCTTGTCCGGGACTTCCTGGCTCTCGGCCCGGCGGCCGAAGTCTTCCGGCGCGAGCTGGAGAATCGCCAGATCGCCCCCCGCACCCATCTGCGCCGAATCATGGCGCTGGCCGAAATGCACGGCTCCGAGCCGGTGCATGAGGCGCTTGAATCCGCCATCGAGTACGCGGCCTTCCGGGCCGAATACATCGAGCATCTGGTGCTGCAGAGAAAACGCGGCGCCCGCGCGCAGAGCGGCGCGCTGCATGTCCCCAGAGCCGGCGATCTGCTCGACCTGCGGGTGGAGGAGCCGGACATGACCCTCTATTCCATAGACGAATGACAACCCCAAGAAAAGGACAATGAAAAATGAAACTCGCCGAACTGCAGGAAAAACTGGAATATCTGAAACTCACGCATCTCCGCGACAATATCGGAGAAATGAGCAGCGAGGCCGCGCGCAGGCAGATGCCGGCGCTGGATTTTTTCGCCTCCGCCGTGGCCGCCGAAGCCGACGCCAAAAGAGACCGGGCCGTGACCAGGCGCGTCAGACAGGCGCACTTCCCCTACATCAAGACCCTGGACACATACGACTGGACCCATCCGAAAAAAATCAACAGGGACATGGTCCGGCACCTCTTCTGCCTGGAATTCGTCAGAAACAAGCGCAACGTCGCCTTCCTCGGGCCTCCCGGAGTGGGCAAGACGCACTTGGCGCTCGCCCTGGCCCACCAAGCCTGCCTGAACGGCTGCAGCGTGCGCTTCGACACCGCAATCAACATCATCAACCGTCTGGAGGCGGCCGGCCAGGCGGGAACCTTCGTCGCCGCCATGCGCGCATACACCGGGCCGGACCTTCTCTGCATCGATGAAATAGGCTTCCTGCCGATCGACCAGCGCGGCGCCAATCTCCTGTTCCAGGTGATCAGCGGCCGGTATGAAACCGGAAGCATCGTCCTGACCAGCAACCGCGCCTTCGCCAAATGGGCGGAAATATTCAACAACGACAGCACCATCACCAGCGCCATACTGGACCGACTGCTGCACCACTGCGACGTGGTGGCCATAGAGGGCCGAAGCTACAGGATGAAGGACAGGCGGCAGGACTGACCCAACGCCCGCGGAGCCGCCTGACCGTATCCGGCGATCCCCCGCCGGAAAGGCAGGGCGGCCTCATTCAACCCGCAACGCCCCGAAGTCCCCGCCGCGGCTCATGAACGCCCCCCCCCTAAAACAGCGGCACGGAATCCGCTTGAGAAAAAGCGCACCCTGCCGACAAACACGGGCGGCCACCCGGAAACGCGGTCCGGAGCGAGGGCAAAAAGGAAATACCAGCCAGTCACATACAATCAACCCCTGAACACCGGCTCGATGCCGCATCAAACATGCCCGACGACTTTTCAAAAAGAACGCCCGGCAAGGGTTCCCGTGTGCCTTGAAACCAAAACCGGAACTTTCAGATGGCGATAATCAGGTATTATCGAATGGCTGTCCACAGTGACCAAAGCCAAGCGGAATTTGAAATGCAAAAGACTCTGCTCTCGCCCGGTGGACAAAAGCACAGGGGTCAGATGCGATCAGACCATTTTGCTCACAGGAATCAAAAGCAAAAAATTGTAATGCGTCAGTGAAAGGTGGAGATGTCGTGCCGGTTGACGATTACGGACGACGATTACGGATTACGATTACGCACAAAAATCGTCTGCCGTAATCGTCGCCCGTTATCGTTTTCCGGCTGTTTGCTTAAACCGTTACACCTATGACTGACGCATTACAAAAAAATTGTATCCCGACAAACTGCGTCGCGTCAGCTTCCGCGACACCGAAAAAGAGAAAACAATAATTTTTCTGACAAACAACTTTTCAATCGACGCACTCACTGTCGCTCAACTCTACAAGTGCCGATGGCAGGTCGAGTTGTTTTTCAAGTGGATCAAGCAACACCTCCGCATCAAAGCCTTTTATGGAACCAGTGAAAACGCCGTCAAAACTCAAATTTGGATTGCCGTGTCGGTGTATGTTCTCGTGGCCATTGTCAAAAAGCGTTTGCGTTTGGAGCATGAACTCTACACAATTCTACAAATTTTGAGCGTCACTCTTTTTTGAGAAAGTCCCTCTACAGCAACTATTTACAAATCAAAAACCCGACAAGGAAAAAACCGAAGGCCATAAACAATTGATAATGTTTGACTTATAGTTGGACAGCAGTGATACTCTTTATGGCTCATATGGCCTCGAAATATGGGCCAGGACTCGCCGCTGGGATTTGCCGCGTAGATGCCCCAGTGGATGAAAATGCCGAGTTTCGCGTCCGTGAACCATTCCTGTATCATGTTTTTTACTCCTGTCATCTGCGTATTTCCGGCTCTCTTTCGCCAGCCTCGACCATTTTCCTTTTCAGTATCCTGGCAAGCTCGATTCTGACTTCGGAATAATCT
This sequence comes from Lentisphaeria bacterium, assembly GCA_007133055.1. Lineage (GTDB taxonomy): Bacteria > Verrucomicrobiota > Lentisphaeria > Oligosphaerales > PUNB01 > SLNM01. The sequence goes on along the minus strand of SLNM01000334.1, from coordinate 4,980 downwards.
GGATGGGCGACGAGATTGTTCTTCTCGTGCGGGTCGGACTCAAGGTCGTAGAGGAAGTCTTCGACATAGACATCGCTGGATGCGTCATGGCCGGATTTGTCAGGGGCGCGGACGCTGTACTTCCACTTTTTTGTGCGGATAGCCCGGCCGCATTGACTTTCGCTGATCTGCAGAAAAACCTCTTCCGGCCAATCCTGTGATTCGTTGGCAGTCAGTTGCTGCAAGGGTCGCCCCCGCATATACTGCAACGGGCCGATTCGGTCGTCGTTTGTCGGCTGCATAGCGGCTCGGACAAGGGTCGGCGGCAGGTCGATCAGGCTGACCAGTTCCTGGTATACAGCGCCTCCGGTGAAGCCCGGGCCGTGCAGGATCAACGGGATGCGTATGCATCCATCGTGGCACGAGCGTTTGTATTCTCCATTTCTTGTCCGGAAGTGGGAGCCGTGGTCGCTGGTATAGACAATCAGTGTATTGCTGTCGATTCCAAGCTCCGCGAGCGTGTCTCGAATCCGCCCCAGGTTCCGGTCCAGGCTGTTGATGCAGCCGAGGTAGTCCGGATACTCCTCGCGCCAGTCGCCGTCGGTGTCAACCAGGTCGCCGGGAACGGTAAAATCCTTGTATTTTTCTTTGGAGCCATGCGGGCCTTCATAGTGGTGGCGGTCGTTCTGGTGGTGCGGTTCGATATATGATGCAAAGAGGAAAAAGGGCTTTTGCTGATCTTTGCGCGACCGCAGGTACTCGACCACCCAGTCGGTCTGGGCATCGGCCCGATAGCGCCCCTCGGGGAACTCGCGCTTGTTGCCGTCGCCGTCGAACATGTGTCCGCCGTAGCCATGCGAGGTGAATTCCAGTGTGTCGGAGGCCAGCCAACAATCATAGCCGCCGCGCCTTTCCGGGGGAACCGGGCGGGTGCGGAAGTTGTCGGCGCTGTCGTTTGGGCCGCACGAAGCCAGATGCCACTTGCCGATGTAGGCTGTATCGTAGCCGACTTCCTTGAGATAATGCGCAATCGTCTTCTGATCCAGCGGCAGCAAACGGTGGTTGATATGGCACCCCACCTCGGTGGCGTACTTGCCGGTCTGGAGGCTGGCCCGGGCCGGGCCGCAGACCGGCTGACAGGTGAATGCGTGCTCGAATCGCACACCTTCCGCAGCCATGCGGTCCAGGTTTGGAGTTGTGTCAAGCGGCTGACCGTAGCAGCCGCAGGTATCCCAGCGCTGCTGGTCAGTGAACAGAAAAATGATATTTGGTTGTTTCATGATGGTTTATCTTTGTTCCTAATGAAATACTCGTAGTCCGTGGTCGTCGACCGATCCTGCTCTTTTTTCGGCATTACGATTACGGGCGACGATTAAGGATTACGACTGGGCACAAAAATCGTCTGCCTTAATCGCGTGCCAAGCCGTAGGCCATGCGAAGGCTGGTCGCTCTTAATCGTTTTCCGATAGCTTGTTTCAATCAGTACACCTGTGACTGACGGCTTACTGTTGGCCGTAGTACAGCAGCGAAAGGCGGAATTCTGACCGGTGACTGATTCTGGTTCGTGTTCAAGATCAGGAAAAATCCACCAGTCAGTCGGAACTGTAGTCAACGACAACTTCTTCCAGGCTGCGTTTGGGAACATGATGCACCCCGTCCTCGCTCCGCCAGTAGGCGGTGCCGCCATCTGCCGGCATCGGTTCGATAACCACGGTTTCTGCCGGTTTCCCGATGGCCAGAACCAAGTGTACATTCATGCCTTCCGGGATATTGAATTCGGCTTTGATCTCTTCGCGCTTGATGGCGCCCATCATGCACGTCCCGTAGCCTGCCTCGCTGGCCGCGAGCTGGATCGTCTGGGCGGCAATGCCGACATTGGTAGCGTCGTTCGCTTCCGAAAGAATTATGATATAGCCGGTCGGACGTTCGCCTTCGGCCGGCCCGGGCCAGTCCTTGAGCGCGGCGGCCCAGGCGAGCTTGGGGAAAAGTCGGGCGCATCCTTCGGGGTTGCCTACAATCAGATAGCGAAGTCTCTGACTGTTCCCTGTGCTCGGTACAATTCGGGCAATATCCACCATCTCTCTTAGTTCCCTGGCGGAGATCGGGGCGGATTCACCGAAACGACGGCAGGTTCGGGCTTTCCTCACCAGTTCTGCTAGTTTCATGTCTGTTCTCCTGTTGTCTTTTTTCTTTTTACCACCCGCTTCGCTAGAGAAGGGCAGAGAAAAACAGAGAGGGCTGCATTTATCAGAATAACGTCTGACGGATGATTGTCTGAACCTGTAGAGCCGGCCTGTCCGGAAAAATCAACCCAGCTCCAGTCCTTGTTTCCGGTACCTGGGTTGTTCCCGTTCGTTAACATGGTTTGCAATGCTGTCTGCGCCGAGGCCACGCCGGGGAGTGCCATACTGCCAAGCTCACCATAAAACCTACTGCCATAAAAATACTGAGTGGTTTTGCTGTCTTTTGCATTTTTATTTTCTCCTTAATCAATTGCTTCCCATTACTGCAGTTTTCCACAACTACTAATGCTGCCTTTTTCGGCTTGCAGTCTCCAACTGCGCCCCCCCCTTTTTTTGTTTTGGTCAAAATTATCAGTGTCCATCAGTGGTTTCTACCAAATGCCACCCCTTTCGCCGATTTCCTGCATTGAAACCGGTTGACGATTACTGACGACCAGCCTTCGCATGGCCGACGGCTTGGCAGGCGATTACGGTGGACGATTGGGATGCTTTTTGCTCGTAATCCGCTATCGTCGCCCGCTCTTGTCGATCCAAAGAATTTCCCCCTAATCTTTCGCCCTAATCTCCCCTGCCTTCCTGGTGTTTTAAGCCACAGTTCGGTGTTCTTAATTTTCGGTTGACGATAGAGGGCGACGAGAACGGTGGACGATTCGCCTCACTCGTAATCCGCGGGCGACGGGAGTTATCTGCTGTCACGACAGTTGCTCGCCGCCGGGGTTCAGTTTTCCGAAGAGCAGTTGAACGGCGGTTTTCAGGCTCTCCGGGGCTTTGGAATAGGTGCAGATCAATGTCTTCGCATTGTCCGGCATGGTGAACCGGAAAGGTTTGTTGGTTACCACGATGAATGTCTTGTCGGGATGGTTGGCGATCATTTCACTCCAGAAATCGGTGGCGGCGACGGAGGCGCGGTCCTGGAAGTTGGTGGCCACGACGGTGTCGAAGCCCGGAATCCGATCGCGGACTCGGTTTTTGTCCTCTTCGTCGGGACTGAAGGCGATCTCGCAGAAGGCGAGCGCTGAGTTATGCCGGATCGCCTCCTTGAACATCATCGCCGGATGCTGTCTCGAGTTGTTGCGCTCAGTGGCGATCTGCTCCACGAGCAGAAAGCGCTGATCCTTCCGCAGCGGCAGCGCGCCCGGCTCGCTTTTCAGGATGACACAGGCTTTGCGGGCAACTTCGGATTCCAGCTCTTTGATCGCGACATCGGCCACCAGGGCGGCGGGTGGCTCCTGCGGTGCATCCGCGTCAAACAGGCCAAGGTCATATTTCATCCCCAGTATACGGGCCAGCTTGCGGTCAAGCTCCGCAGCCGGAATTCGGCCGTTTTCGATAAAGGCTTTAATGGCGTTGAAGGTCTGGCCGACCAATTGATCCTGCGCTTTCATAAGCACCAGATCGGCACCGGCGGCCAGGGACATCGCGCAGGCTTCGGGCACGTCGTACTGGTTTGCCACGCCTGCCATGGTCATGCTGTCGGTGGTGACGACACCCTCGAAGCCCATTCTGTCGCGGATCAGTCCGGTGATCACCTTTCGGCTGACGGTGGCGATTGCATCGGGGTCGATCGCTGGATAGATTGTATGGGCAAGCATGATCGATGGCAGCAGCCCCAGGTCGATCAGGTGCCGGTAGGGCAGCAGCTCGCGGTTCCACAGCGTATCCATGTCCACATCGATTACCGGTACCGAGTAATGGGCGTCCTCGGCTGAATGCCCCCGTCCCGGGAAATGCTTGCCGGTCGCACTAAGCTTGACCTCCCTGAACCCGCGGCAGGTCGCCGCCGCGTATTCAGCGACCTCTTCGGCTTTGTCCGAATAGGCGCGAATATTGATCTCCGGGTTGCGTGGATCGCTGTTTACATCCAGCACCGGCGAGTGGATGACGTTCATTCCGACCGACCGTGCCTGCCTGCCGATAACTTTGGCTACTTCATAGGCATAGCGCGGGTCGCCGGTGGCGCGCAGTCCCATCGGCTGCGGAAACATGCTGAACCCGCTGAAAGAACAGTTCCCTTCGCCCTCGTTGTCAAACGAGAAGTGCAGCGGCAGGGAAAGCGGGCGCCGCCGAGCCAGCCCCGCGAGTTCATCCAGCACAGCTTTGTATTCCTCGGCGGTGAATTCCGGCGGGTTCACGCCTTGTTTGTAATAGTATTCGTCGCCTTTGACGGCGGCGGTTGTCTTGCCGGTGTTGGGGTCGACATAGTTGCCGAATGTCCGTTCCGGCGGGGTCAGCCGCAATCCGCCGCATTGGTAGCGCGTGACGTATTCATAGATGTTCGGGGTGATGATCGTGCCGTTGAAGCCAAGGGTCATCAGGGCGCCGGCCTTCTGCTCCAGGCTCATGGCATCGATTTTGTCTTTGATGAAAATGTTTTTGGTGTTCATGGTGTTGTTCCTTGGGGATCGATAATAATCCTGCGGTCTGATCTTCCGCCATAATCCCCCCTGTTTTTCTGGTGTATTTAGACGCAATCCGGTGTTCAATCTTTTCCGGTTGACGACAGCGGGCGACGAGGGTGGTGGACGATTGGGATGCTCTCTGCCTTGTCACGCCGTAGCCCGCAGGGCGAAGGCGGATCGTAATCCGCTATCGTCGCCCGCTATCGTCCACCTGTGTTTTTTCGCAACACCCTTACCCGACCCGCTTAACCGGTACGGCGACCAATAACCTCATCGCGCACACTAATCGAAAGAGGGAACCGGTCGACGATTACGGGCGACGATTAAGATGGACGATTTGTTGCGTCTGCCTCGTAAGC
>SLNM01000194.1 GCA_007133055.1 Lentisphaeria bacterium | reverse complement strand
ACACTGGCACCTCTCGCTACGAAGTTCATGAATTAATCAGGCTAGTGGCGCGGGGTGCTGGTTGACGACGCGACTTTGGCGGATGGCGAGTAGAGGTTGAATGATGTGGAGACTTGTCTTGTCAGGTCTGATTCTGGGAGCCGGGATTTGCGGCATCCACTGCGGCATTCTACTGACACCGGTGGTTGCCCGCGGCGGCCGTAATCTTAGGGAGGGCATGGGGATCGGCCTCAGTTTCGGGGTCGGCAAGCTGATTGTCTATTCGGTCTACGGCGGGATTGCCGCCTATTCTGGGCGAGTGGCGATGGAGCTGCTGGGGGCGCGAGTGCTGAGTGTGACTGGCGGGGTTCTGCTGCTGGCGCTGGGGGTATGGTTCTTTCTGCGCGGGAAAGGATGCGCCCGGCTTTGCCGATCCGGTTCGCCTTTCATGCTGGGGGTGGTCGACGGCTTCTTCCCCTGCGGCCCGACCGTCGGCATGGTGATCTATATCGCCAATACCGGCGAAGGCGTTGTTTTCGGCATATTGTCTGCCGTTCTTTTCGGGCTGGGAACCCTGATTGTCCCGGTCGCGTTGGTCTGCGGGCTGACCCCCTATTTCTGGAGTAGGCTTTCCAGGCTGGCCAAGGCCGACCTGGCGCTGCGCATTGCCGGCGGTGCCGTTTTTGTTCTCTGGGGGCTCAACCTCCTAATCGGGTAGCCTGCCGCCATCACTCGGAAGCCATCCCAGGGGATAAAGCCAGACAGATCAGACAGATCAGGCAGATCAGGCAGATCAGGCAAAGACTGGCAAAAATAATACCCCCCCGGAAACCATGAAATCAGGCTGAAACCTGAATATTCAGGTTAATCTGCACTGCTATGCAATAAAAGGTGTTCGACTGATGAACAAGGCCTGCATTCTGGCGGTATTCTGCATTGGATTCAGTGGATTGGCGGCTCAGATGACCCTGATTCGGGAGCTGCTGATCGTCTTTTCCGGCAATGAACTGACGATCGGGATCATCCTGGCCAACTGGCTGGTGCTCGAGGCGGCCGGCTGTTTCATTCCGGGACGCCTTCTCGGAAGGCGCACGGGCGTGGCCGCCGCCTTTGCCTGGGTTGTCATCCTGTTTTCCGTTGCCTTGCCTGTTTGTATTTATTTGACGCGACTGGCCAAGCCTCTGCTCGGGATTTCGGTTGGCGAGGAGGCCGGGTTCCCGGTCATTATGCTGGTCTCCTTTGCCACGCTGCTGTCGGTCAGCGTACTGCATGGCGCCTCCTTTACTTTGGGCTGCCGGGTGAATGCGTTGTTTTCCGGCTCCACGGATTCATCGATCAGCCGGGTCTATATCTGGGAAACCGTGGGAACTCTGGCCGGGGGGGTTGTCTGGACTTTCCTGATGATCCCGTTTCTGCATTCGTTTCAGACGGCTGCGCTGCTGGCGATGATCAATGCCATCGCCTGCCTGGCCTTGTTGATACCGATGTGGCTGTGGCAGGGAGCTGCCAGGCGAATGACAACTGCTTTGGCAGGCCTGCTTCTGGGCGGAATCGGCTGCGCCTGGCTGCTCGGCGCAGTTGAATATGTCCATCAGCGTTCGGTGCAGGCGCAATGGGAGGGGCAGCGCGTGGTTCACTACGAGAACTCCGTCTTCGGCAACGTCTGCATTGTGGAAAGTTCAGGCCAGTACATCTTTTTCCTCGACGGCTCTCCGAGCATTTCGATACCCGTGCCGGACATTGGCCAGGTGGAGGCATTTGTCCATATTCCACTGCTGGCTCACTGCCGTTCTGAAAACATTCTGGTGCTTAGCGGCGGTGCGGGCGGGGTGATCAATGAAATCCTGATGCATAAATCTGTCGGACGAGTGGACTATGCGGAACTTGATCCGCTGATCATTGAACTGGTGAAGGAGTTCAAGACACCGCTGACGGAGGCCGAGCTGGCCGATTCCAGGGTAACCGTCAGTCATGTTGACGGCAGGCTTTTCCTGCGCGAGGCCACGCTCGACTACGATGTAATCCTGGTTGGTCTGCCAGGACCCGACGACTTGCAGACCAACCGTTTTTTCACGCGTGAATTCTTTTTGCTGGCGGCTCGGAGACTGCGCGAGGACGGCATTCTGGCGGTCCGGTTGCCGGGCTCCTTTACCTACGCCAATAAGGAGCTGCGAAATCTCAACTCCTGCATATTCCATACCATGCAAAGCGTATTTCAGCATGTGCGACCGATTCCCGGCGAGGGCGAGAATCTGCTTTTGGCATCGCATTCGGAAGTGGTCGCGGCAATCGACGCCTCCCTTTTTGCCGAGCGCCTCGAACAGCGCGAGCTGTCCGACAGTGCATTTATACCCTGGCATATCGAGCAGAAGCTGAACCCAGGATGGGAGCCATGGTTTGCCGATTTCATCGCCGGCGGCAGTGAACAGCACAATCGTGACTTCCAGCCACTGGGTGTCTTCTACAGCGTCGCCTACTGGAGTTCGCTGCTCTCCCCCTCATTGCGTCCATGGTTTGCCCGGTTTCAAAGACTGCGGATGACGCATGTCCTGGCCGCATCGGCGGCGGGTCTCGGCCTGGTTCTGGTCTTGCGTGGTTTCCGGCGGCGGGGTGGTGGCTCCGGGATTCCGCTGTGTACGGCGACCACGGGGTTCGCCGGGATGGTCTTCGACCTGACGCTGCTTTTTGCTTTTCAGTCAGTCTACGGCTATGTCTTTTCCTGGATCGGCCTGCTGGTGGCCGGGTTTATGACCGGTTCTGCCTGCGGCGCCCTGCTCACGAATTCAGCCAGGTCTGTCAATGACCGCACCTTGTTCAGGGCGATTGATCTGGCGGTGGCGGGTTTTGCCTTTATCCTTCCCCTGGTATTTTTTCTGCTCCAGCCTTATCTGGAAATCCCCTCGGCGCTGCCCTATCTCCGGTGGTTGTTTCTGCTCGCCTTGTTTGTCGCAGGCTTGTTGACCGGCGCCCAATACCCGCTGGCCAATCGACTTTATCTTAAGCGCGACGGGCGCTATGCCCGGACAGCCGGGCTGCTCTATGGCGCCGACCTGCTGGGCGGCTGGGTCGGGGGTATGGCCGGCGGCATTGTCCTGCTGCCGATCCTCGGACTACCGGGTGCCTGCGTAGCGGTCGGCCTGGCAAAGCTTATTGTGTTCACCAACTTTTCCTTGGCAGTTGGAGAGGGGTGTGAGCGGTGAAGAAATCCCCGGGGGGGGGACGGACAAAACGGACAAAACGGACAAAACGGACAAAACGGACAAAACGGACAAAACGGACGGGTCTGACGGGTCTGACGGGTCTGACGGGTCTGACGGGTCTGACGGGTCTGACGGGTCTGATGGCGGCACTCGTCTTCCTTCCGGGAACTGAATCCGGCAAAATACGGTCGAACTGCGTTTAAAACAAAGGGACATACTATGCTAGCCAAGCTATTCATCTGGTCGTTTCCGGTTATGTTAATTCTCATAAGCGGTTGCAGTGACGGCAATGCCGTACAGTCATTCAATCAATCGGATGCCGAGGAAATGAGGAACAACGCCGCAGTCAAAACTGAGTTCGAGCCAGGCTATCTCGCACTGCATCTGTCCGGCGAGCTGAGAAAACGCGCCGAAGAACTGTGGGATGTGATGGAAAGCTGCCAACTGTGTCCGCGCAAGTGCGGGGTCAACCGTTTGCGGAACGCCATAGGTTTTTGCCGGGCTCCGGGGACTACTTTGGTTGTTTCCTCGTTCAATCCCCATTTCGGCGAGGAGCGTCCGTTGGTCGGAAGAGGCGGTTCGGGCACGATCTTCTTTGCCCATTGCGCGCTGCGATGCGTATTCTGTATCAACTGGCCAATCAGCCATCGCGGCCGCGGCTCCAGAACCAGCATCGAGCAGTTGGCCAACATGATGCTGCAACTGCAAAAGCAGGGGTGCCACAATATCAACCTGGTTACCCCCACTCATTACTCCCCCCACATCCTCAAGGCGATCGACATTGCGGCCGGCAAGGGTTTGCGCCTGCCAATTGTCTACAATACATTCGGCTGGGAACGTCTGGAAGTGCTCAGAATGCTCGATGGGGTGGTGGACATCTATTTGCCCGACATCAAGTATGCCGATGGACAGATGGCCGCCAGGTATTCGGCCGGGGCGACGACCTATCCCGAAGTCACCAAGGAAGCCATTCTGGAAATGCACCGTCAGGTGGGAGTGGCCAAACCGGGTGAGGACGGCATCATGTACCGGGGTTTGATGATCCGGCACCTGGTTATGCCGGACAATGTCTCCGGCTCGAAGCAAGTCATGGAATGGATTGCCGAGAACCTGCCACATGACACCTATGTAAACATCATGGCTCAGTACAATCCAGCATACCAGGCCTACGACTTCCCGCAGATCTCCCGAAGGCCGACCGCCGAAGAGTATGCGAGCGTGGTTCGACATGCACAGGAACTGGGACTGACCAACCTCGATGTGCAAGGGCATTCGTGGCTGCGCCGGTGAGATTGCGTGCAAATGGCGCCTCGCAGTAGGTGGCTCATGAATTATTCAGGCTAGCTTGCAGGCAGTTTGGGATAAGCGGGGACGATATGATCAGACAGGTTACAACCGAGCGTCTGCCTATTAAGATGTGGCTGGGTGAAGTCGAACCGGGTGCCTGGCAGCAGGCGAGGAACCTGGCCAACTTTCCTTTTGCGGTTCATCATGTGGCATTGATGGCGGATTGCCACCAGGGTTTTGGCATGCCGATTGGCGGGGTGCTGGCGACCCGCCAGGTGGTGGTGCCCAACGCCGTGGGCGTGGATATTGGCTGCGGCATGGCGGCGGTGCGCACGGCGCTGACGGGATTGAAGCAGGCCACTCTGCGACAGGTCCTGTCACGGATTCGAGCCACCGTACCGTTGGGGTTCAAGCATCACAGGCAACCTCGCAGCCGGGACCATATGCCGGAGGGCTATGATGTGGCCGAGCTGCCGGTGGTTCGTCGCGAGTACGATCATGCGCTGCATCAGCTTGGCACACTGGGCGGCGGCAATCATTTCATTGAAGTTCAGAAGGATCCCGACCAGCGTCTTTGGCTGATGGTTCATTCCGGCAGCCGGAATCTGGGCAAGCAAGTGGCGGACCACTACAACCGCCTGGCGGTCAGGCTCAACCAGCAATGGGCCAGCCCGGTGCCCAAGTCAATGCAGCTGGCCTATCTGCCGGTGGACAGCCCGGAGGGGCAACGTTATTGGCGGGAGATGAACTACTGTCTCGACTTCGCCTTTGCCAATCGGCGTCTGCTGATGGATGCCGCTCTGGCCGCGCTGGACTCCTGCATAACCACTGATCTGAACCCCGAGCCGATGATCAACATCGCCCATAACTATGCCGCCCAGGAAACGCATTTTCGGCAAAAGGTGATTGTTCACCGCAAAGGCGCCACCAAGGCCGGGCCCGATACCATCGGCATCATCCCTGGCAGCCAGGGTGCCAACAGCTATATTGTCCGGGGCAGGGGCAATCCGGACAGCTTTGCCAGTTGTTCGCATGGAGCGGGTCGGATCATGGGTAGAAAACAGGCGATTCGCAGCCTCGACCTGGCAGATGAGCAAAGGAAGTTGGACAAACAGGGTGTTTTGCATTCGCTGCATGATCGACGCGACCTTGACGAAGCGGCCGGCGCCTACAAGGAAATAACCGAGGTGATGCGCCAGCAGAGCGACTTGGTGGAAGTGCTGACCGAGCTTCGCCCTCTGGCCGTCATCAAGGGGTGAACAGAATCCGTCCGGTTTGCAGAAAATTGCCAAGTGCAGATTTCGTAGGTCGACTATCCGAGTCGACCATGCGAATCGAGCCGATTGTAGGTTGGGAATCTGTCCCGACCAGGCTCGATTCGCTTGGGCGAGACGGATTGCCGCTTCGCTGCCCCGCTGGCGCGGAGCCTATATCCCTGTCGGGATGTTCTCGCCCTACGAAATCTACATTTCGCCATTCCCTGAACTTATTTTTGAAATAGGAGAAACCATGAACAGCAGAGAATTGGTGTTGCGGGCGGTTGGCAACCATGCGGTGCCGCGTATTCCCTGGGTTCCCTTCTGCGGTGTGCATTCAGCCAGCCTGATCGGAAGGACCGCCACGGAATGTTTGCAGGACACCGACTTGGCGGTGGCGGCCCAGAGCCGTGCCATCGAACTGTATAGGCCGGATGGTATCCCGGTGTTGTTCGACTTGCAGATCGAAGCCGAAATTTTGGGTTGCCCGCTTAAATGGAGCGACGATAATCCGCCGGCCGTAATCGGCCACCCCTTGGAGGACGGGGTGTGCGACATCGCTGATTTACGCCTGCCCGAACCATCGGACGGGCGTATTCCTATTCTGGTGGAAGCGACGCGGCGGCTGCGGGAGAAGTTTCCGGAAATCGCCCTCTACGGACTGATTACCGGTCCGTTCACTTTGGCGCTGCATCTGCTCGGCACCGGTATATTCATCCGTATGTACGATCAACCGGAGGAAACGGAACAACTGCTTGACTTTTGTGCCGACGTGGGGCGGCGCATGAGCGACTTCTATATTGATGCCGGGATCGACATTGTCGCCGTGGTTGACCCCATGACCAGCCAGATCGGCCCTGAGCAGTTCACCCAGTTCTGCCAGGCGCCGGCCGCCGCGATATTCAACCATGTCCGCGAGAAAGGGAAAGCGAGTTCGTTCTTCGTCTGCGGCCACGCCCAGCAGAACATCGAGGTGATGTGTGAATGTGGCTGCGACAATATTTCGATCGATGAGAATATCCCACTGGACTATGTGCGCGAGCTGTGCCGCAAAAAAGGCGTCAGCTTTGGCGGCAATCTGCAACTGACCGTCGTCATGCTTACCGGCACGACCGATGATAACCGGCGCAATGCTCTGGAGTGCATGGAGATCGGAGGCAGCAAAGGGTATATATTGTCACCCGGCTGCGACATACCCTTCGCCACTCCGCCGGAAAATATCCAGGCGATTGTCGAAATGGTTCTCGACGAATACAAACGGCAGGTGGCCCGGGAGATGGTTCGAACCAGCGCAGAGGCGGAAATGCGCTTCGACATGACCGAGTACGGCCGGGGCGACCAGGTGGTGGTCGACATTATCACCCTCGACTCCGAAGCCTGCGCCCCCTGTCAGTACATGGTGGAGTCGGTGAAGAAAGTGACCCCCGAATTCGAGGGGCTGGTAGTCTGGCGCGAGCATAAAATCAAATACCGGGAGTCGATTGCCTTCATGCTCTCGCTGATGGTTCGCAATATCCCCACTATTTGTATTGACGGGCAAATTACCTTTGTCTCGCGGATTCCCCGCCGGGAAGAGCTGATCGGCGCGATCCAGAAACGAATAAATGAAAAATTAAAAATCCGCATCGGTCGCCAGAATCGGATCATTCGAGTGGTTGGCCAACCCGACGAAGCCTGCCTGGAGCTTCGGGAAAACGTGCGACAGGCGCTTAATGAGCTGGGCTCGGCGGTGAAGTATGAGGAAATCGAGGACCCCGAGCAATTTGTCCGGCACGGAGTGGCAACGACACCGGCGGTCACCGTGGTCCGGCAGACTTTGAAGTCGGAAGGGCAAGTGCCCCCGGTCGTAGTTATCAAGGAATGGCTCAAGCAACTGGAGGAGTAATCCGGAACACACCGGCAATTCACCCTATGAATCATTCCTCCCCCATCCCGACTATCCTGGTTACTGGCTGGCTTGGCGCCGGTAAAACCACATTGATCAGGCATTTGCTGGACAAACAACAGCTCGGCCGCCGCAGGCTGGCAGTGGTGATCAATGAATTTGGCAGTCTCGGGGTGGATGGCGAATTACTGCCCGCAGGCGATTATCGGAAGTATGAAATCAACAAAGGCAGCCTTTTCTGTATTTGCACCAAAACCGACCTGCTCGCCGTATTCAGCCAAATCAGGGAGCAAGTCCAGCCGGAGTTTGTATTGGTCGAGGCGACCGGTCTGGCTCAGCCGAGAGACTTGAGTTCGGTTCTCGGTATGCCGATGCTGGCCGATGGTTTTACCGTGTCCGCCGTGGTCTGCATGATTGACCCGTTGACGTTTCTCAAAATCGAACCCATGGCCTCGGTGGCGCGGGCGCAGGTCGAAGCCGCCGACCTGCTGGCGATCAACAAATGCGACCTGGTCGATCCTGTTTGCCTGGATCAGGTGGAGCGGCAGGTTCGGACAATCAACAAGGAGGCTTCGGTCATCCGAGTCAGCCACGGCCGGGTGGACTGGCACCAACTGCGGAACGCCGGCCATTCGGACCGTCGGCTTAAGCGGGGGCCGGTCACCGATCCGCCCCGGGATGTGGTCAGTGTCTCCCTGGTCAGCGACCAGCCGCTGGATCGAGTGGCTCTTTACAGCCAGCTTGATCGCTGGCGTAACTATGTGCTGAGGGCAAAGGGATTGGTGTGCTTCGGAGACTCCTCCGCGCTGGTCGAGCTGGCCGGCGGACGACTAACCTCCCGGCCGGGAACGTTCTTCGCCGACAATAATCAGACGACCACCCGGTTCGTAGTGATTGCCCGGGAGCTGGGGGAGGATGAAATACGAGAAGGACTGCAAGCCTGCGTCAGAGACAATCGGCCAACCTGAACTCATGTTGCAACGGCGCCTCGCAGCAGATGGCTCATGAATTATTCAGGCTAGCTGGGCGGGGGGATCGTGCCCCCCCCCCCCGTTCCAAGCCTGTCAAACCGTCTCCATCAGCTCATTTCAATGGCATCGACCGGACATTCGTCCACGCATTGACCGCAGTCGATGCAGGCGTCTGAAACGACGGCTATTTCTTCGACCATTTCGATGGCGTCAACGGGGCATACATCAACGCAATTGGCGCATCCGGTGCAGGTTTCCTTGTCTACTATGGCAACCATTTTGTTCTCCTTGTTTTTTTTTCGTT
>SLNM01000309.1 GCA_007133055.1 Lentisphaeria bacterium | reverse complement strand
TTCATTGCCGAGCGGGACGGACAGATTCGCCTGAGCGCTATTGAGGCGCCGCCCGCCCAGTGGAAATCGCCGCTGGCCGCTTTCATTGCCGCCTACCAGCACGAGCAGAAAGTAACCGCCATGATCAACCAACTGGTTACCATCTCCCGTGCCGAGCAGGATTATGCCTCGGAAAGCTTCCTGCAGTGGTTCGTCAATGAACAGGTCGAAGAGGAAAGCACAGCCAAGGGCATTGTCGATCAGTTAAACATCATCGACAATCACCCACAGGCACTTCTGATGCTCGACCGCGAGCTGGGACAGCGAACCGCCGCCGCGCCTGCGGCAACGGAATAGCCGAAGTCCGTGATCAGCGTAAAGAATCATGCCGTACCGGTGCGGGCGCGGTAAACGGCCGCCGCCGTGCGTCGTCGCCGACCGGCGACAAAGACGAACCAATGGTCGTGCCGGCCAATGCGCGCCTGCCAAATCCGACCGGGCTGCTCGCTCGCCGTCGCCTCACCCTCGATCAGTCGCGCCCGCGACGGCAATGATGCACGCCAAAGCGAGACGGGCACTATTCCATGCTCCGGACTATGCCCCGCCCGCAGCCACTGGTATTCGAGCATTTCCTTCGCCTCGCCCAGCTTTGCATCGCTGGTCGCCGCCGCGTGAACAAGACGATAGCGACTGGTCAGGGCGCGGGTCAAGTAGCTGCCATCGGCTCCTTGCAGCGAGGGTAGCAGCGAGGCAAGAAACTCGATCCCCCGACTGCGCACCGCACTACGGATGGCAGGTTGTAGCTGGGGCTGGTTGTAGAAATCGTCGACCAAACGGCTGATTTGGCGGCTCCGGCGCAATTCCTGGGCATTGATACTTGGGGTGCATAGTACTTCGTAAGGCGGGTCGGGCGCATGCACCACCCCGAGTTGCCGGGCTTGTTCACGCAAGGCGGTTCCGGGCAGAACTTTCAATACTTCAAGCTGAATCTCCGTCGGCTCCAGCTCGATCAGCTTTTGCAGATCCTCCATGGTCTGCGCCCAGGAGACATGGGGCAGACCGACCAGCAGATCAACATGTGTCTGCAAGTTGTCCAGCCCGCACAGATAATCCAGTCCATCCCAGGCCTGCCGCGCCGAACCTGCCCGCTGACTTTGCCGCAGACCCGGTTCCTGCCCAGTCTGCAACCCCGCCTCAATATGCAGCCGACCAGCCGGAAAGGCAGCCAGCGCGCGGCGCACCGGCGGGGAAAGAAAGGCCGGATGAATTTCCAGGTGAAACCGCATTCCCGGATACTCATTGGCAAAACACCCGAGCATTGCCAGGCAGCGCCTGTCATCCTCGTTGAAAGTGCGGTCCAAAACCCGCACCTCCCGCCCTCCCCGCTCCTCTATCCGGTCGAGCATTTCCCGCACCTGCCCGAGCGACAGCCTACGCACCGGACCAAGCCTGCCACTGACGCAGTAGATACAGCAACCAGTGCAACCGCGGGTGGTTTCAATTGCCGCGAAGGGCCGTGAGAATTCATAAAATGAACTGGCCGTAACCACTGGCAGGCGCAGGAAATCGTCGTCAGGAACCACTGCCTGTCCATTGTCATGGTAGTCTCCTGCCCGATCCAGCCAGCACAGGCCGGGAACATCGGGCCACTGACCAGGATTGTCCAGACAACCCAGAAGTCGGGGCAGACTCTGCTCGCCCTCGCCGCGCAAAGCCAGATGCACAACCCCCTTTTCCGACTCCAGAAACAATCGGTTGTCCCCCAGCAATTCAGGCCCGCCAACGATGATTATGCAGTCCGGCAGCAACCCCGCGATCCGGCGCAGAACCTTCAGTACCACCTCACGATTGAACAAATACATGGTGGCGGCCACCACCCTGGGCCGGTCGGCAACGACCCGGGCGGCAATCGAAAAAGGGGACTGATCAATGGTCGCAGACACCTGCCGCCACTGCCATTCCGCAATCGCGCCCGACTCGAGTGCGGCGGCATGAATCAGCGGCAGCGCCAGTGAACTGTGCGACCACGAACTGTTCACCGACAGCCAAACCAACACCGGCGACAGCGAATCATCAGTTGAATCAGATTCTTTCACTGCTCTTCGGTCTCGCCCCTCGGATAGCTACCGAGCACTTTGACCAGCTCGCAATGCTCGCGCAGCTCATCCAAGGTACGCCGGACCGCCTCGTCCTCGACGTGCCCGCCCAGGTCGATGAAGAAGTAATACTCCCAGTTCCGCCGTTTCGAAGGACGGCTCTCGATAAAGGTCAGATTCACTCCGTGCCGGCCAAACGGCAGCAGCGCATCGTACAAGGCGCCGACCCGGTCGCGAACAACCAGCAGCAGAGATGTCTTATCCTCGCCGCTCGGCTTGGTCAGTTCCCGGCCAAGCACCAGAAAGCGCGTGGTGTTGCCGCTGAAATCCTCGATGTTTCGCTCCGCCACCGGCAGATTGTACTGGCGGGCCGCCAGTTCCCCGGCCAACGCTCCGGACCGCAGTTCGCGACTGCATCTGGCCGCCGCCTCGGTCGTGCTGGAGACCTCGACCAAATGGGCTTTGGGCAAATGCCGCCGCAGCCACGCCCGACACTGGCCAAGCACCTGGGGATGGCTGTAAATGGTCTGCAAATCATCCCGCTCGCCCCGGCACAGAAGACAGTGATGAATCGCCATATTGATCTCGGCTCTGATCTTCAAGTCCGTGTCAACGAACATGTCGAGGGTATGCGTTACCGCACCCTCGGTCGAGTTTTCCACCGGCACCACTCCAAAATGACAGCTCTGCCGGGAGACCGCGGTGAAAACTTCGCCAATGGTAGCCTGAGCCGCATACTCGACATCGGCGCCGAAATAGAGTCTCGCCGCCTGATGCGTAAAGGTGGCGGGCGGCCCCAGATAAGCGATGCGCCGGGGCTGGCGCCGGGCCGCCGCCGCCGCCCGCACCTCCCGGAACAAGGTTCTGAGCAAACTGTCCGGCACGGTCAGACGTTCCCTGTCCGTCAGGCTGTCGAGCCAGCTCCTCAACCCCTCAGGCCCCTCCGGCGGAAGTTCGGCAATATGGTCGGTCAGCGCAAAACGCCGCTCCAGCAGCTCGATCAACTGACGGTCCAGCCGCTGCAGTTCCTGCTCCTGCTTGTTGATTTCTTTCTTGCTCATGGTTTCCTACCCAAATTATCTTACGATGCGCAAAAAACGCAAATATAGCCACGAGGAACACATAGTTTATGCGGTGCGCCTTCAGCGTACATGTTATTTGATTATGGTTACTGTGTCATTCCCGGAGTCATGCAGTCAAGAAGTACTCAGCCCCGTCATTCAACCGTCACGCTCTTGGCCAGATTGCGTGGCTGATCGATTTCGCAGCCCCGCAGGCGGGCCACATGATAGGCGAAAATTTGCATGGCCACCACCGAGACCAGCGGTGCCAGGTACTTCGAGGTGCGCGGCACTGGGATGGCGTGGTCGGCATATTCCGCGGCCGCCTCATCGCCCTCGGTGACAATGGCCACCACCGGCGCCCGTCGGGCTTTGCACTCCTCGACATTGCCGACCGTCTTTTCCTTGCCCGGCACATCGCACAGCAAGGCCATGACCGGCACATTCTCCTGCAGCAGGGCGATCGGGCCGTGCTTCAGCTCGGCGGCATGATAGCCCTCGGCGTGGATATAGGATATTTCCTTCAACTTCAAAGCGCCTTCGAGTGCGGCCGGGTAAAGATAGCCGCGACCGATATAGAAGAAATCCTCCGCCTGGCTGTAGGCGGCCGCCACCTCGGCGATCAAGTCGTTATGGTCTATCACCTTCCGAACCAGCTCGGGAATTTTCTCGATTTCGTCGCACAGTCCCAGGCCGACCTCGCGCGAAAGACGCCGGCAGCGTCCGAACTTGAGAGCCATCATAAACAGAACCAGCAACTGAGAAGTGAACGCCTTGGTCGAAGCCACACCGATCTCCGGGCCGGCGTGCAAGTAGACCCCGAGACCGGTCTCGCGGGCAATCGTCGAACCCACAACATTGCACACCCCCGCCACCAACGCCCCCTTGTGCTTGGCCTCCCGAACCGCCGCCAGGGTGTCGGCAGTCTCGCCCGACTGGCTGATGGCAATGGCCAAATCACGCGACTGTATGATCGGGTTGCGATAGCGAAATTCAGCCGCCTGCTCGACATCCGCGGGCAAATCGGCCAGGTCCTCGAAGAAGTACTCCCCCACCATGGCCGCGTGCAGGGAAGTGCCGCAGCCCATCAGAACCACCCGCTGAATATCGGCCATCTCCCGCGGACTGAGAGCCAGCCCGGATATGATCGCCGTCGCCTGCCGCTGGTCGAGACGGCCTCGAATGGTGTTGCGCAGCGCTTCCGGCTGCTCGAAAATCTCCTTCAGCATGAAGTGATCGAACCCGTCTTTTTCCGCCGCCTTCGCATCCCAGTCAATGCGCGACACTTCGCGCGACACCGGTACATTATGGATGTTTCTCATCTCGACCCCGTCGGCGCCGACCACCGCCACGTCGTCATCGTTCAAGTATATCACCTGGTCAGTGTGCGCGACAATGGCCGAGGCGTCGCTGGCCACAATCGTCTCGTCATGCCCCAGGCCAAGCACAATCGGGCTGCCGCGCCGGGCCACCACCAGTCGGTCAGGCTGGTCGCAGGCAAGCACTGCAATCCCATAAGTGCCCTCCACCTGCCCGAGCGCCGCGCAGACCGCCCGCAGCAAATCATTGCCGTCAGTGTAATACTCACCGATCAGGTGGGCCAGCACCTCGCTGTCAGTGTCCGACTTGAATACATGCCCGCCCGCTTGCAGTCGCTGCTGCAATGCCTTGTAGTTTTCAATGATCCCATTGTGCACCATGGCAATGCGACCGGCACCGTCAACCTGCGGATGGGCGTTCCTCTCTATCGGCGGCCCATGCGTGGCCCAGCGGGTGTGAGCGATGCCGACACGGGCGGCGGCGATAAACTGCGCATCCCAGTCCCGATAAACCAAGTCGGCCAGTTGACGCACCTTGCCGACCGACCGCGCCAGATGCATGCCGCCCTGGTTAAGCACCGCAATCCCGGCCGAGTCATAGCCCCGGTACTCGAGACGTTGCAGGCCACCAATCAAGACATCAACCGCCTTCTCATGCCCTACGTATCCGACAATGCCGCACATGCTTTCGCTCCCGTTCCTGATTATTGAGTGATGTCTCTCTCCACGATCGAACCCGGGCGGGTGGCGGTGCCGGGCCACATTTTTCGACCCGGATAAAAACTGGTGTTAATGCCGGTATGCACTCCGTCTCCGACGACCACCCCCAGCTTGCGCCGCCGGGTGTCGATCAGCTCCTGACCGACCATCGACCGCTGGCTGCTGCCGTCATGCCTTAGGTTGGCAGTGATGGTGCCGGCTCCGAAATTGACTTTCTCGCCAATGATCGAATCGCCGCAGTAACTCAGATGCCCGATGCTCGCCCCGTTCATGAGCAGCGAGTTCTTGATCTCAACCGCCTGTCCCACATGACAGTTGTCGCCGATCGCGGTGTTGCCGCGAATATAGCAGTTCGGTCCGATCTTGCAGTTGGCGCCAATCACCGCGTTGCCCTCGATGAAAACACCGGGCAGAAGCCTGCTTCGCGCACCGACCACCACCTGGCCCTCGATGGTGCAGCCCGGACTTACCTCGCCCGCAATATTGGACTCGGCCAGCGCCCCCACTAGAATTTCATTGACCCGTAGAATATCCCACGGGTAGCGGATACGAAAGCTGTCCGCGTCGGCTTCGATCCTCTGCTCCGCCGGCAAGTCCTCCGGCACCGTTGCTTTCGGCCCGACCCAGGCTAGAATTTCTCCCGCCTGATCAACCACCGCCGCCGGCCGTTTCGCCGCCAGCAGCGCCGCCATCAACCCCATTGACAACCAGCCGTCGTCATACATCCACAAACGGTGCTCGGCCTGCGGCTCCCGATCCTGCAATGCCAGCGCCATTCTCTCCCGCTGCCAGACGGCCAAAGCGCGATTGGCCACCGATACCTGGCCCAGTCTGTGCGTGCAAGTAACCGGCCGGCAATCCGCGCCCTCGCGATTCGTTGTAACTAGTTCTATCTTCATTGGTTCAAATCCTTTTCAACGGCCCGGGACAGAGTCTCCATCCACTGATCCACCAATTCCTGCTGCTTCGCCTCAACCAGCAGGCGGATTTTTTTCTCCGTCCCGGAATAGCGCACCAGCACCCGCCCCTCGTCGCCCAGCGCCTGCCGGCAGGCCGCCAGTTCGGAGACTAAAGTTGGCTGCTCGGCAAGGGGTTTTTTGGCCGCCACCGGCAAACTCCGCAGTTGCTGCGGATATTCCTCCATGCAGTCCGCCAGCTCCGCCAGCGGCTGCCCGGTCCTGACCATCAGGCTCAACACCTGCAGGGCGCTGACAATGCCGTCGCCGGTAGTCGCAAAATCGGTGTAGATCAGATGGCCCGACTTCTCGCCGCCCAGGTTGAAGCCGCCTTTGCGCATGCACTCGATCACATAGCGATCCCCGACATCGGTGGTTTCGGTGGTGATCCCCGCCTCCGACATTCTTTTGACCAGGCCGAGGTTGCTCATGGTGGTTACAACCAAGGTATTCTTGCGCAGCATCTTCCGCTTTTTCAGATCAAGCGCGCACATGGCCAGCACACGGTCGCCGTCCACCTCCTTGCCGGCGGCGTCGCAGAACACAACCCGGTCGGCATCGCCGTCGAAGGCAATGCCAAGGTCGGCCTTGTGCTCGAGGACCGCCCGCCCTACCGTCGCCGAATGCAGGGCGCCGCAGTCATTGTTGATGTTGAAGCCGTCCGGCTCGGCGAAAATCTTAACCACCTCGGCGCCCAGCTCCTTGAAAATCCAGGGGGCGATCTGGTAGGCCGCACCGTTGGCGCAGTCCAAAACCAGCTTGAGACCATTCAATTCAAGGTTCCGAGCCGTGCTCTTGGCAAACTCGATATAGCGCCCGCGAGCATCCTCGATGCGATAGGACTTGCCAAGATTCTCGGAACGAATATGGTCGCTGACCAATTCGCCGCTGAGCAAGTGTTTCTCAAGCAAATCCTCCATTTCATCCGAGAGTTTGAAACCGTCCCGGCTGAAAATTTTTATCCCATTGTCGTCGAAAGGATTGTGCGAAGCGGTAAGCATGACACCGGCATCCGCGTTCATGGTTTTGGTCAAATGCGCCACAGCCGGCGTGGGGACCGGGCCGACCAGAAAAACATCCATCCCCATCGACACCAGACCACTGGTCAAAGCGGTCTCCAGCATATAGCCTGAAAGCCGCGTGTCCTTGCCGATCAGCGCTCTCCTGGTGCCATGCCCCTCGGCCTCGAAAACATGCGCGATGGCCTTGCCAAGATTGAGCGCCAGCTCCGCTGTGATCGGATAGGAGTTGGCCTGACCGCGAATACCATCCGTGCCAAACAATACACCCATTTGCAGTTCCTTCATTAGTCTTGTTTATTTTTCCAGCAATCTCAGTTCCGGCCATGACAGGATCACCTCCCGCCGCCGGAAAGCCCAGCACATATAGGAAACAGTAACGAAATAACTGGCGGGCAGGCGGTCGAGCCGGCCAACGAATACGTCCAGCAAGGTCGAATTGCCGCCGAACCCCATCGGCCCCACCCCGAGCTGATTGGCTTCACGGAGAATACGCTCCTCCAACTCAGCCAGCTCGGCGACTGGACTGCGAACCCCCAGGCTGCGCAGAAACTGACGCTTGCTCTCCTGATAGCCGGAAGCCCGGTCGCCGCCGATGCAGACCCCGAGCACACCGGGGGAGCAACCCCCGCCCTGGGCGCGCCAGACAGCGTCAAGACAACACTTCCGAACCCCCTCCAGGTTGCGGTCTGCCGACAACTCAAGGTCCGGCAGTGCATACTGCCGGCCAACATTCTCGCAACCCCCGCCTTTGAGTATCAGCGACACCTGCAACCGATCCTCCGGATGCCCATGCCATTCAATGGCCGGCATTCCACGCCCCAGATTAGTGCCGGAATTGCGGCCGGTCAGAGCGTCAACGCAATTCGGTCGGAGCATCCCCGCCTCTGTCGCCCGCCTGACCGCCGACTCGGCCGCCGCCGCAAAGACAGCGTACGATAATCCGACCGGCGCCTCGACCCGGAAAAGCAGGCTGCCCGTGTCCTGGCACAGCGGCAGACGATCCGCGGCGGCCGATTCCACATTATCCAATATTACCGTCAATGCCCGTTCGGCGCCGCCACCCTTCTCCTCGCGTGCCCGCGCCTGACGCAAACCGTCCTCGACATCTGCCGGCAGCTCGAAGGAAGCCCGGCAGATTAATTCGAATAATACTTGCTGAAGACGTTCGGACATTGTTGATACAACCTTTTTTCCACCTCTTTCCTCACCAAACTAAACTCCGAATCGTCTCTGTCCTGCCACATGCCGCGGTATTTTTCCAGTTTGCTTTTCATGGGTTCACTCAAACCGGATTCCCGCACTCCGGCCATGCGCGCTTAATCCCTCGGCTTCGGCCAGCGCCATGATCGCCGGCAACTCCCGACGCAAGGCCGCCTTTTCGTACCGGACAACGCTCATCCGGCGAAAACACTGCTCGACGGTCAGGCCGCTGAAAAAACGGGCCGCCCCGCCGGTTGGCAATACATGACTCGGCCCTGCCACAAAATCCCCGACCGCCTCCGGAGTCCATGGTCCGACAAAAATGGCGCCGGCCGCAGTCACCCGACCGGCCACCGATTCGGCGTCCTCGCACATTACTTCGAGATGCTCCGGCGCATAGCGTCCCGCCAGCTCGGCCGCCTCCCGCATGTCGCGAACCCGTATCAAAAAGACCCCGTTCGCCATGCATTCGCGTATGTACCGGGCACGCGACAGAGTCCCACTCTGAATCGCCAGTTGCTCGCGCACCGCCGCAATCAGCGACAGACTGTCACTGGCCAAAACCGCCTGCTCATGCCCCGAGCCATGCTCGATCTGCGACAGCATGTCAG
>SLNM01000177.1 GCA_007133055.1 Lentisphaeria bacterium | reverse complement strand
GCATACCGGCGTGGCATACCGGCGTGGCATACCGGCGTGGCATACCGGCGTGGCATACCGGCGTGGCATACCGGCGTGGCATACCGGCGTGGCATACCGGCGTGGCATACCGGCGTGGCATGACGGCGGCACAATGGCGGGGGCTTGATATGTTTTTTTGATCGTTTGTCTCACGCCCGAGGCTACATATATGCCGCCCTCTGCGAGGGCTGGGGTCATGAATCCACCGTGGCGGATGGCAGAACTGTAGCCACGGGTGTTAACCTGTGGAATCGCGCACACATTTCATTTTTTTTATCACGGAGATGCTGGACCACGATTTGGCTGCGCTATATGGCGTGGAAACCAAGGCGCTGAAACGCGCGGTGAAGCGTAACGCAACCCGGTTCCCCGATGATTTCATGTTTATCCTTGATCAGGGAATTGCGAAATGTGCGAATCGAGCCAATCGTAGGGCGAGACCGTTGCGAAGCAACAGAGGCTGTCCGTAGGATAGCAGCGAAGCGGCAATCTGTCTCGCCCAGGCTCGATTCGTATGGTCGACTCGGGTTGGCATTTCTGCAAGATTAGGCTGAAGGATTAGGGGTGAGATTCAACTTCGGCGGACGATAGCGGGCGACGATAGCGGGCGACGATGTCCGTAAGCATCGACCGGCTTCCCTGTTTCGACTTTGGAATAATAAAAATGGCGGAGAGGCAGGGATTCGAACCCTGGGTACCCGTGAGGGTACACAGCATTTCCAATGCTGCACAATCGGCCACTCTGTCACCTCTCCGGCGCAAGGTCATAATGTAGACGGGCGCCGGTCGTTTGCAATCCGCGGCATGGCGGTTATGGAGTTTATGGTTATATTGCATGTCGTTGGCCGCCATTGTTTGCAACCCCTGGGAATCTGGCTAATCCGTGAATGACCATGACATGCAGCATACGCTCGCCGGCAACGGATATCTTTCTGGTATCGCGCTGCATTCCGGCAATCGTATAAATTTAACCGTCGGCCCGGCGCCGCCGGACCACGGGATTGTTTTTCGCCGCGCCGATCTGCCTGGCCGGCCGGAGGTGCGGGCGGTTCTTGACAACGTATCGGAAACCCGTCGCGCGACCACTATTGCCGACGGCGAGGCAGTGGTTTACACGGTCGAACATCTACTGGCTGTCTTCTATGTTTTCGGGGTGGACAACGCGTTGGTGGAGATGACCGGTCCGGAACCGCCGATCGGGGACGGCAGCGCGGCCGCATTTGTCGCCTTGGTCAAGCAGGCCGGATTGACGGCGCAGCAGGCGCCGAGGCGGCAGTTAGTGGTTTCCAGCCCGCTTTACTATGAGAACGGTGAGGCCATATTAGTGCTGGCGCCGGCCGATGACTATCGGATTGCCTGCACGGTCAAGTACAACTGCACCCCCATGGACTGTCAGTACCTTTCACTGTCGGTCGAGCGAGAAAGTTTCATTTCGCAGATCGCCTCGGCCCGCACATTTTGCAGCTACCATGAGATTGAGTCTCTGATCGAGGCCAATCTGATTTGCGGCGGCAGTCTGGACAACGCGGTCATCATGAAGGACGGAGTGATACTAAGCAAGGAAGGCTTGCGCCACCCTGATGAGTTTGTGCGGCATAAGATTTTGGACATCATCGGCGATTTCGCCTTGCTTGGATGCCGGCTTCAGGGTCGGATACTGGCAGTCAAGCCTGGGCACGAAGTAAATATTGAAATGGCTCGGCGCTTGTCGAACCTCTGCAATCATTGACTTGGAGCAAGGAATATGAAAGAAGACTATCGCATTCCCGAGTTGCGACAACTGACCCAGACCCAGCCGCCGATGCTGATGCTCGACCGCGCCATGGTCGACGCTGGTGCGGCCGCGGCCGAGGGGATCAAGGCGGTTTCGGTCAACGAGGAGTTTTTCGCCGGTCATTTTCCGGGCAATCCGATCATGCCCGGTGTCCTGCAAATTGCCGCGATGAGCCAGCTTGGCTGCGTCCTCTATAAAACCCTGCACCCGGCTGCGCGGGGGCATTCGGTGCAGGTTACGGGGTTGGAACGGGTCAAGTTTCGCAAGCCGGTCATGCCCGGCGATCTTCTGCGGATTTCGGCTCGGATCACGGAGGAGGAGCAGGATTGCTTCACGGTTTCGGCGGAGGCCTGGACCAATGACGACCGGGTTTGCCAAGGGTTGCTGACCATGCGGTTGACCAATCCCGAGCAGCGGTTGTCCCCCGACCGGGATTTGCGACCGCCGCCGCCGAACTGGGAGGGCGTTGACTTGCAGGCGGAGCCGGATCATCCGGTCTCGGAAATCGTTGCCGTGGTTCCGCACCGGTATCCATTCTTGCTTCTGGACCGGGTTCTGTATCTCGACCAGGAGCAATCCCGGGTGATCGCGCTGAAAAACACGACGGGCAACGAGCAATTCTGCCAGGGACTCCAAGTGCCGGTAGTGCCGCTGTACATGCTGGCCGAAATGGCCGCTCAGGCCGGTTGCTTCCTGGCTCTGCGCAAACCTGAAAACCAAGGAAAAATTGGCATTTTCATGGCGATCGACCAGGCATTGTCGATGGAGCCGGTCAATGTTGGGGACCAGGTTTACTTCGACTCCCGAATGCTCAGCAAAGGGCGCTTCGGCAAAGGGGAGTCCGATCTTTTCGTGGGAGACCGGCAGGTGGCCAGGATCATGATCAAGTTTGCCATGGTGGACGGATAAGCGGGCTGATCCCTGGTCTGTTATAGCCACAATACGTCACAAAAAGGGCTGCATTATTAAACCACTGATGAACACTGATAGACACTGATGGGAACAGGGACAGCTTTGAACCGCGAATAGACGCGAATTCACGCAAATAGGAACAAATTGAACAGAAGACAACAAAGGTCACGAAGCTGTATAAATATACCGCAAGCGCCTTCCAACAAAGCAGATGTGCTGCCGCTGGAATTCCCGAAACGGAAAAATTGGCGAAAAATATATGTCTCGTCAGTAAAATCTATGGGTTAATTTAGGTTCCGGCAGTTCCCCCAATTGATGATATGAGGCTGTTTTCAGCGCCACGAAGGTTGGAAACCGAAAGAATTTCTCACAGAAACATGGCAAATGCTTTTGTTTATTTTTTTGTCCCCAATATTTCTGTCATTCTTTGCGATCTTTGCGCCTTTGCGAGAGTTATTCTTCATTCTTTGGCTGAGGGAATAATTGTCATTTGCCCACAGATTTTTTGCTATAGAGCCTGTGTAATTCTGCGTGTTATAGTGTGGAATCAGGCAGGCGACGGCAGCAATGATTCAAGCGCGGCGCGATTGATTGATATCTGTTTTTTGTGGTTTTTTGTGCTTTTTGTGGCTATTTTTTTATTTTTGTGGCTATTATTCAGGTACTGAAAAGATGATCGACATTCGTATTTTAAGAGAGCATCCGGAGCTGGTCAAGGCCAACTGCAAACGGCGCGGTTGCCCGGTGGATGTTGACCGCTTGCTGGCCGACGATGCGGCCTGCCTGGCTTTGCAGCGCGAGACAGAGGATTTGCGGGCGCAACGCAATCAGCTGAGCCGTGAATGCAGGGAGAAACCGGAGGCGCGCGAGCAGGTCCGCGACATCAAGGAAAAACTGGCGGAAAAGGAGTCGGAGCTGAACCAGCTGAAAGGCCGGCTGAACCGAAACTTGGCGTGGCTGCCCAACCTGTTGGCGGACGATGTGCCGGAAGGAGACGGCGACCAGGACAATGTGCCCTTGCGCGAGAGCGGCGAAAAACCAGTCTTCGACTTTGCCCCGGCGACCCACGAAGTGATTGGCGAGCGTTTGGGGATCATTGACACCGCACGCGGCGCCAGGGTGGCGCAGAGCGGTTTCTACTATTGGTCGGGGCGCGGAGCGCAATTGGCCAGCGCCCTGTTCTTCTGGGCGCAGCAGGAATTGGTTAAGCGCGGATTCAAATTGTTCATGACCCCCTGCCTGGCTAAGGAGGCAACTCTGTTCGGCACGGGCTATCTGCCCTTTTTTCAGGATCAGACCTATCGGCTCGAAGGGGAGGACCTATCCCTGATCGGCACCTCCGAGCAGACCTTGGTCGGATATCATGCCGGCGAAACACTGCCGGCGCAATCGCTGCCCTTGCGCTATGCCGCCTTCAGCCCATGCTTTCGAACCGAGGCAGGTAGCTACGGCAAGGAGACACGCGGCATATTTCGGGTGCATCAGTTTCATAAAGTTGAGCAGATCATTTTTTGCCGACCTGCCGACTCGCCCTCGTTTCATGCTCAGTGCCAGGAGAACGAGGAATATTTGATGCAGGCTCTGGGATTGCACTATCAGGTTGTCGACATTTGTGTCGGCGACCTGGGCGCGCCGGGCTACAAGAAGTACGACATCGAGGCGTGGTTCGCGGGCTATGGCGGTTATCGCGAGGTGGCTTCCAACACCAACCTCACCGATTTCCAGACCCGGCGCCTGGCCATTCGCTGCCAAGACCAGGATGGTGGCCGATGCTTCCCGCACACCATTTCGGCGACCGCGGTCACCGACCGAGTGGTCTGTGCTATTCTCGAACATTATCAGCATGCCGACGGCTCGGTTTCGGTCCCCGAGGTATTGCGCCCGCTGACCGGCTTCGACCGGATCGAGTAGGTCGACTATCCGAGTCGACCATTGGGCCGGACGGATTGCCGTTCCCTTCGGTCACTGCTACACTGTGTGTAGCCTCTGTTCCTGCGGAACGGTGCCGCTTCGCTGCTGTCTTTTACTCGTTCAGTTGGATATTGGATATTCCTTTGACAGGCGATTAGCCTGATTAATTCATGCGAATTCGGCCATGCGCCATTATGTATTTATAATCAACATGATACAGAAATTGTCCTGAAAAAACTGATTTGTCACGAACTGCATGGCCGAATTTCGCACCCGAAGGGCGGCCAATTTCACCGCATCCTGCCGCGAGCCATCGCCTTGCGGTAGAATGCCACAGCTGCGGCTTGTCTCGTGGCAGCCTGCGGCAAACTTGGCTCGTGAATTAAGCAGGCTAGGAGTGCAAGTGTCATTCAAATTGCCATCCATTTGTGCTCAAAAAAAGCGAGGTCTGGTTTTCAGCCGATACATCAAAGACGCATTTCCTTCCGAGACTAAGCCAAGATGATACAGTGGCAACCACAGCAAATATTGGTGCGGGACGTATCGGGCCGCCGCCGACCGGTCGACCTGGGAGTATTTGAGCGGAAACTGAACCGCGCTCTGGCCGACTGCGGGATTCAGGAAAGCTGGCTGGTCGATCACCTGCTGGTTTCTCTGCAAGACTACTCGGCGGTGGTGGTCGGGGAGTCGACCAGCCTGGACGAACAGAGCCTGCATCGAACTCTGGCCCGCATGCTGCTGGACTCAGGATATGCCGATGTGGCCGCCCGCTTTGCCGAGCAGTGCCGGGTGCCGGACGCAGTCGCCGATATCGAGGGGCGCGCCGCCTGGGACACACCACGCATCGAAGCCGTGCTGCGACGGCACTTGCAGGGGGTTGAACGACTGATCCCACAACTGCGGGAAGGTGTGGGAGAGCGACTGGAACGGCTCGGTTTCGCGCGGGCCGGAGATAAATTGATCGTTGAGCTGGCCAGGCACTTGATTTCCCAGTGGGGCGAGCATGAAAGAGAACGGGACAAGCGGGAAGTCAGCGGGGAATGGCTGCTGGCGCCAGGGTTCTGGCGAACCTTTCTGCCGCCGTCAGCCACCCACCTGCTTAGGTCGGAGACTGTCGATATCCGCCCGATCAGCAATCTCCTGCCGGTGATTCGTCTGCGCTGGTCAATGCCGCGGATGATTGGACAGATCGAGAATCGGCCTTTGACCGAGCTGCAATTACTGCCGCAACTGACCGAGACCGCCCATCAAGTGGCCGCGATCATCGAGGCGCTGGTCTCGCATCTGAACGAAAAAAAACAGGGTGGAACGGTTCACCCGGCCCATTTAACTATTATCGGACTGGAAACCATGCTGGCTGAAGAATTCGCCGGCGAAGGAAAAAGCCGCAATCTCCGGCGACAAACCGAAATACTCTCCCTGATTTCGGAGATATTGAGCCGACATCTGCGGCATCGGTTGATTATTGCGACCCAGGAACCGCAGGGCGGACAATCCCGCGGCTACTGTCAGGTGCGGCCTCGGCAGGGGGCATGAAGGTCTGGCATGTCCATGGCGAGACAAAGATACCCGGAGCCGGCAACCGTAACTGCGGTTGCGAATAATCGTGGCCCGCTCTCGTCGTCCGTCAGCGTCGTCCGGTTTGTTCATTTTCGATTAGAGTGCGCGATTAGGTACGGGACAAGGTTCGGGGCAAGGAACCTCATGAACCGAATACCCATTGACTCCGTGTCTTCATGACTGCATGACCCCGTGAAGGATACAGAGAATAAACCGGTGCAGCCCCCGCGCCAACGGCGCATTGCATACCAGACCGAGGCAGCGCCCCAGGTAACGACAAAAAGCCTGATTCCGTGAAAAGCCAGCGGCAATTCCGCTCGCGCCGCGAGCTTATGGCATGTCACGCCGTAGAGGCGAAGGCGGAAGGCCGGCGGTCTCCACCGGAAAAGGCTGCAATTTCAACAGAAGCTCGCCAAGATCGCCAAGGCAAAGCCCGGTAGCCCCAAAAGGGCGGCATCATCGTAGCCCAGGGTTAAGCGCTGCGCAACCCTGGGTAATGATCAGAAAAGGATTGTGCCCTGAAGGGGCACTTCAATCGTGCGGTCGGGTCGGGCAAGCGGGCCGGTTAAGGGTATCCGGTTAAGGGTGGCGGTTAAGAGTGTTGGGGGCGTAAAGCACGGTTGACGATAGCGGGCGACCTGCCTTCGCCAAGGCTACGGCATGGCACGCGAGAGCCGATTACGATTCGCCTTCGCTCTTTCGCCTTCGCCAAAGACTTGGATGGAGCCGTCCGGCTTCGGACGGTGATTAACGGCGGAGGCCCGCCGTCTCCAAAAGTAATGACTGCGGATTATGGTTGCGCACAATAACCGTCCGCGGAAAGCCTGAAAAAAATCGATTCGGAGTTCCCCGGAATGAAACCAAGCGTCGGCAGAACAGGCTATCGTCGTTTGCTCAAGCGCGTTTTGGGCGGTGGTCGGCATCGCTTGCATTCAGTGCTGGCGATGGCGGGCTTTGTGTTTGGTCTGGTTTTATTGCTGGGATCGCTTAACATTGCCCTGGGAATCTACCGGGCAACTCGCCGCGGCCAGGATTATGCGGAATACCTGATTGTCAACAAACAGGTTACCATGGGCGGCCTGCTGACCCATATCAGGCCGACTTTCACCGAACAGCAGATTGAGGAGCTGTGGAACCAGCCATTTGTCGCCGACCTTGGTGCGTTCAAGACAGCGCAGTTTCGGGTTTCCTCGATGCCGGAGGGCGCGAGCCCTCACTCCGACACCAACTGGAGTGAGGCTCCGGGCGGAGTCAACGGCGGTTTTGGCATGGACTTGCCGTTCTACACTGATTTGTTTCTGGAGTCGGTGCCCGACCGTTTCCTGGACCTGCGCCCAAAGGGCTGGCAGTGGACCCCGGAGTCTGACTTTCTCCCGATAATCATGTCGCGCGAGTTTCTCAATATCTACAACTTCTCCTTTGCTCTGGCCCAGGGACTGCCGCAGATTCCCGAGTCTTTGGTGGGGGCGGTATCCGGGGTGATAACCGTTTCAGGTCCGGGCGGCCGCCGTCGGATGCGGGCGCGGGTGGTGGGCTTGAGCGACCGCATCCCATCGATCATCGTACCGGAGAGCTTCATGGACTGGGCCAACTCAGAAATAGCCGAGACCTCTGCGGGGCGCCCATCGCGTCTGCTGATTGAAACCGACCGCCCGGCTGATCCCGGCATGCTGGATTATTTTCAGCGGCGCGGCTTGCAGGTGAACAGCGAACGTCTGCGAGCCGGCCGCATAGGGCGCATGGCGATGCTGGCCTTGAGCGCGGTCGGCGGCGTCGGAATGCTGTTTGTGGCGCTGGCCCTGGTATTGCTGGTGCTGGTTTCGCGCCTGCTGCTGTCCGAGTCCGGGCCGCGCATTCGTCTGCTGCTGCACCTGGGGTATTCACCGGCAATGGTGGTCGCCCAGGTCTTGCGCCGTACCTGGCTGGACCTGACGATTGTCGGTGTGATCGCCGGCGGCATTCTGGCCGTCGTCTTCCCTTTTGTCTACCAGCGGCTGCGGGATGGCGGCTTCGAGCCGGGCCCCGCCCTGCTGCCGACCACCATGGCGGCGGGAGCGATGATCCTGGCCTTCACCGCCGTGGTCAACCTGATCAGTGTAAGAAATGCGATCTACCGACAAATGAGCGGGTCTTCTGGCTTGACAAATTGAGATAATGGCGGATAGTAGGCTTTGTACACGGAAAAAACATTATGATCAGCCAGGAATTATTGTCGATACTAGGATGTCCCGGATGTCCCGAGCGACCGCCTCTGACACCGGTGGTTGAGGAAGAGGCGGAATACCTTGCCTGCGGCCAATGCGGGCGGCATTATCCGATTCTGGACAACATACCGGTGATGCTGGTTGAACGGGCGCGGCGGCGAAAGCCGTCCGACGCTTCGGACAGGAATGACAATCGCAGCAAGCAAAAATGAAAGGAAAATCCCACTATGAGCAGCGAAGCCTATCATGAAGTGAATTTGTCTGATGAGACCAAGGATATTCACCGCGCCATTGTCAGTCTTAAGGAGGAGCTGGAGGCGGTGGATTGGTACAATCAGCGAGCCGATGTTACCGACGATGCCGAGCTGCGCGCGGTTCTGGAGCACAACCGGGACGAGGAGATCGAGCACGCTGGAATGCTCCTGGAGTATTTGCGGCGCAAGATGCCGCAGTTCAACGAAGAGCTTGGCACCTATCTTTTCAAGTCGGCTCCGATCACTGAAATCGAGGAGGCGGCGGCGGAGTCCGAAGAGGATGCGCCGGCTGACAGCGGCGGCGGACACAGCCTGGGGATTGGCAGACTGGGTTGAATGATGCCCGGTACATTTATACCTGAATCCGTGATAAG
>SLNM01000240.1 GCA_007133055.1 Lentisphaeria bacterium | reverse complement strand
GCGCCCGCAAGGCGCACGGAAAAGAAAACATACGCACCTACCTGGCGGGCACGTCTAGCGCGGACATCAAGGAGAGAACCGCGTAGGCGGTTGCCAGGCTCGGGGGTTCGTCGGGAGACTGCCAGCCGCCGGTGCCGTCCTGGCGGCCGAGCAGCTCGCGGGCCGTGAATATTCGCCACTGCCGAAGCGTGTCCCCCGGCTCAGCGCCGGCTGGGTGCCACTGCATGTCCGACAATACCAGAGCCAAATGAAAAACGGCGGCGTAAATCTCACTCTCGCCCGCCGGTCGCAGCGATGTCTCCGTCCAATGTTCCCGCAACCATGCCCATGCGGCGGGCAACCGCCAGTCCTCGGCCAGGCTATGCATGAGAATCAGAGCGCGCATCCCGATCAGAGTAGGCATAAGCAGCTCCGCCTCCGGCACCTGTGCCTTGTCCGCAAGATCCTCCGGCGAAGCGAAGAAAGGCGCCGCTTCAGTCGCGCCCTCATCCGGGGGCTGCCCGTCCGGCCAGGTCGCAGGCGCAGGCTGGCAGTCGCTGAAAAACTGCCAAAGCGCCTGATAGCGCCGGGTCATGATCTGCTCCACCTGCTCGATTCCCCGCACTCGCATGTCCCAGTGGTCGGAGCGGATCAGTGCTTCCAGAGCCCAGTAGCTGGTCGCCAGTTCGGGATCGCCGCCCGGGCTGCGAGGGAACCCGCCATAGCCGATCTCCGCCTGATCCATTGCCTGGGCCGCCAGAACAAATTGCCGCATCGCCATTACACTGCCTTCGTCCGACCGACCGGCCCAGCGCATCGAAGCGAGCATGGCCTTGGCGGTGGCGGCCACTGATCCGAGTTCGGTATCCGGGGAGTCAGCCTCGCCATTGTCAACCGCTTGCGCCAGCAAATATTGCCGCCCCCTCTCGACCGCCCGTTCAACCGGCAGGCCGGTCAACTCCCTGCCGTTGGCCAGAGCAATCATGACCAGGGCGGTGGCCGTCGGATCATCCTGCCAGGAACCGTTGTCGGCTTGCTGCTCCAGTAAAAAGGCAAGTCCGCGCATGACACCGGCGCGGGTCTCCCCGGCCAGGGACAGCGAAAGGGTCGGCCAATCGCCGTCGCCATCGGCGCCGAGCGCCGACCCCGATGCATTAAGCCGCCCTGCCGCCGCCCGTCTCCCGCCGCCAAGGCAAGCGACCGAAACAAAAAGCGACAACATAATAACATGGGTTATGAACCCGGACATGAAGAAGCGGCAAACAGAACCATTGTCCAGGGCAACGCGCATGGAATTTCCACCTTCGTTGCATCTTTTCAATCTTGGATCTCCTTGACCAAACCATCTTCGTCGAAGATAACATTGTAGCGCCGCCAACGGTCCCGCCAGTAGGTCCATGTATCGGCCTGCAAAGTAGGCGTTTCGTGCCGGGCCGGGTACCCCAGAGCAATGCGAACACCCTCCTTCGACATGCCAATTCTCGCCTGGCCCTCCTCGATTCCCTGGCGATCAATCTCGGAGAGAGCTTCCAGATCGATTTTCTCCACGCGGGTGATTTCTTCGACATATTCCCGCTTGCTCATCCGCATGCGTCGATGATCGTATTCGAGGATCAGCGGCAGACGCTCCTCCTCGACCACCAAAATGCCCAGCCCCGCCCACCAATCATGAACCGTCACGCGAGTGTTGACCGGCAGCATGTGGTGGGGTTCGACATCGGTCCAGTTAGCATAGCTGGCCTCCAGATAATCGATTCTTCGCTGGTAGTGAATGTTGTTCGCCAAATAGACATTCTCCGCCAGTACTGGCTGGTGGCCAACTTCCTGCACAGGGGGTCTTACGGCTCGACAACCGCCCATGCCCGCAATCAGTAGTCCCGCCGCTGCCAATGATTTTAGCCATCGTTGTCCTTTTTTCATTCTGCACCTCCGTTGTTGTTTCCGTTGTTGTTTCTTTACGTTTTTCAATATAGCACCAGACTAGGCTTATCGCAACCTTGCCTCAAAACAATTCGCGGATTAGAAAAAATCACCGTTCGGAGCTATATTGTACTTTGGAAGAATTAGACATAAGGAGTGAATGACAATGGCGAAGGATCCAGTTTGCGGCATGCAGGTTGAGCCATCGGAGGCGGCGGCGGCATCCAAGTATCAGGGCAAAGAATACTATTTCTGCAATCCCGCCTGCCGTGATGAATTTGAAAGGAACCCCACTGAATATGTCGATGCCTCCTCCGAGGGTGCGGGGGCGGAATCCCAATCGGAGCCGGATACCGAGGACAACCGCGCCCGAAGTTCAGGATCGACGGACGAACCGCCGGCGCAAGGTCAAGCATCGGTTATGCTGGCGCTGTCGGGCATGACCTGCGCCAGCTGCGCCCGGACCATTGAAAAGACCTTGCAGAACACCCCCGGGGTGGCCAAGGTTTCGGTGAACTTCCCGGCCGAACAGGCGCGAGTGTTCTATGATCCCGATTCTCTGACCACCTCCGACCTGACCGCAGCGGTCGCAAGCTCAGGCTACCAGGCGACGGTGTCGGGAGATGACGAGGCGGACGGCGATGAATCGGTCGACCGCAGTGCCGAGGCGGTGGCGGCGGCCAGGCACAAGATGCTGGTAGCCTGGGGGATCACCGTGCCGATGATGGCGGTGATGACTGCCCACATGTTCTTTGATGTGGCGGTTCCCGCCTATGATTTGCTGATGGTTCTGCTGGCTCTGGCGGTACTGGTCTTTTCCGGAGGCGAAACGTTTGTCAGCGCCGCCAAGAGCATGCGCCGGCTGGCCGCCAATATGGACGCACTAATCGCGCTCGGCACCGCCGCCGCCTTTGTCACCGGACCACTGGCTCTGCTGAGGCTGGGCATTGACAACTACTCCGGAGTGGCCGCCATGATAATGGCCTTCCACCTGGCCGGCCGCTACATCGAAAGCCTGGCCAGGGGCCGGGCCGGCAAGGCGATTCGGGAGCTGCTCGAGCTGGGCGCCAAGACGGCGTGTGTGCTGCGCGACGGCCAGGAGATCGAGGTGCCGGTTCAGAAGCTGGCCCAGGGCGACTTGGTCGTGGTCAGGCCGGGAGAGAAAATACCGGCCGACGGAGTGGTTGTCGAGGGCCGCGGCACGGTCGACGAATCGATGGTCACCGGTGAGTCGATCCCGGTAGTTCGACAAGCCGATGACGAAGTGGTTGGCGCCACCATCAATCAGGATGGAGTGCTGAAGGTCAAGATTACCCGGGTCGGCAAGGATTCCTTTCTGGCTCAGGTGGTCGAGCTGGTCCGGGAAGCGCAGGCCACACGGGTGCCGGTGCAGGCTTTTGCCGACCGGGTGACCAGTTATTTCGTCCCGACCGTGATTGCCCTGTCGGTCGCCACCTTCCTGGTCTGGGCGGTTTTCCCTGCCGGCCCCCAGGCTGTGGCGGAATGGGCCAGCGGTTTTCTACCGTGGGTGGACCCGACTCTCGGCCGCCTTTCGCTGGCTCTGTTCGCGGCGGTCGCGGTGCTGGTTATCGCCTGCCCCTGCGCTCTGGGCCTGGCCACCCCCACCGCCCTGATGGTGGGCAGCGGCATGGGCGCGCAAAAGGGCATTCTGATCCGTTCCGGTGAAGCCATCGAAATCATGAAGGAAGTCAAGACCATTGTCTTTGATAAAACCGGCACGCTGACTCGTGGCGAACCGCAGGTCACCGATGTCCTGCCTCTGAACGACCAGACGGTCGACAACATCCTGATCTATGCCGCCTCGCTCGAGAACAACTCCGAGCATCCGCTGGCGCGTGCAGTGGTGGCCAAAGCTCAGGAAGAGGGACTGAAGCTGAAAGAATCCTCCGATTTCCAGGCGGTCGGCGGCCGCGGCATTACCGGAATGGTCGAACAGCGGCGGGTGGCGGTCGGAACCCGCGACCTGATGCGGGATGAAAACATTGACTTTGCCGAGGCCGAGGAAACCGTGCGCGAACTGGAGGAAAACGCCAAGTCCACCATGTTTCTGGCGGTCGACGGGCAGGTGGTTGGCCTGCTGGGACTGGCCGACACCCTGAAAAGCGGCTCCGCCGAAGCCGTTGCCGAGCTGAAAAAAATGGGGTTTTCCCTGGTTATGATCAGTGGCGACAATGAAAGAACCGCCCGCGCCATCGCCGAGCAAGTCGGCATCGACCGGGTTTTGGCCGGGGTCATGCCTGACCGCAAAGCTGCCGAGATCAAGACACTGCAAAAGCAGTCCGGCCTGGTCGCCATGGTCGGCGACGGCATCAACGACGCCCCGGCTCTGGCCCAGGCCAATGTCGGCATCGCCCTTGGCACCGGCACCGACGTGGCGATTGAGAGCAGCGACATCACCCTGGTGCGGGGCGAGCTGGACGGAGTGGTCAGCGCGATCAAGCTCAGTCGCGCCACCTTTCGCAAAATCAGGCAGAACCTGTTCTGGGCATTTTTCTACAACGTCGTAGCCATCCCCGCCGCCATGCTGGGCTTCCTGCATCCGGTGATGGCGCCAATCGCCATGGCGCTGAGTTCGATCACTGTCGTCGCCAACTCAGTGACCCTGCAAGGCAGGAGGATTTGAGCGGGGCGGAAAGGGGGAGAGATCTGCGTGAGCTTTGATGTCCAGGGAAATAGTCATAAACATCCAAATTATATGTTTCATGTTGTATCCTGGCCGTCGCCTAATGCGTCAACGAAAGGTGGAAATGTCTTGTCGGTTGACGATTACGGATTACGATTAGGCACAAAAATCCACAATAATTATCCTTCCTCTTGACATCTCCAACAGGTCGGACTATAATACTTTTGCTGTTGTTTTTTCAGGAAATCCATTTCCTATCAGTCAATAGTTCAGGCTAGGTTTCTAAAGGGAAACAGATGTCAATAGACATTGACAAACAGGTTGCCTACTGGCGCGAAAGCGCGGAGGAGGACTGGGATGTGGGGTGCTCCCTGGTGGAACAGGGCAAGACCCGCCACGGTCTGTTTTTTCTCCATCTCGCGCTTGAAAAGGTGTTGAAAGCCCATGTCTGCCGGGCAACGCAGGACTTGGCGCCCAAGGTGCATTCGCTGCGGCGACTGTCCGAATTGAGCGGACTGTCGATCACCGAGGAAGACGCGGATTTCCTGGCCGCATTCGATAGGTATGACATCGCGGGCCGGTATCCCGACACCCTCGGTCCAGCCCCGACCAAAGAGGAAGCAAAATCCAGACAAATCAAGGCGCAAGAGGTCTTCACATGGTTGATTCGTCAGTTATAACCATCGTTCGCCGATATCTCGATACGGTGACGCGAGCGGGGATTCCAGCCGAGAAGGCCGTTATCTACGGTTCGTTCGCCCGCGGCGAACAGAGGGGGGATAGCGACATTGACGTGCTCGTCCTGTCGCCTCTTTTCGACCGTTCGAAAGAAAGTTCGGTCCTCGATCTGCTTTGGCGGCTGACCCGGCAAGTAGACATCCGCATCGAACCCGTTGCCGTGGGTGTCCGCGAGTTCGAGGAGGATGACGGTTCGCCACTAATCGGCGTCGCCCGGCGCGACGGTGTGGTAGTATCCTTGCCCGCCGCAGCCACGGTCCACGAGGGAGCGGCCGAGTACGACGGCAAGACGGAAGGAGCGTAGATTACGAATATATAATGACTCATGGCCGAATTCGCATGAATTAATCAGGCGAGTGTCGTGTCACGCTTCAAACGTTACATTGGATGGGACTGTTTTGGATGCAGACAAGCTTTGACCAAACGTAGGTCGACTATCCGAGTCGACCAGGCTCGATTCGCTTGGGCGAGACCGATTGCCGTTTCCTTCGGTCACTGCTACACTGTGCGTAGCCTCTGTTCCTGCGGAACGGTGCCGCTTCGCTGCCCCGCCGGCGCGGAGCCTATATC
This sequence comes from Lentisphaeria bacterium, assembly GCA_007133055.1. Taxonomy (GTDB): domain Bacteria; phylum Verrucomicrobiota; class Lentisphaeria; order Oligosphaerales; family PUNB01; genus SLNM01. The sequence continues at coordinate 3,168 of SLNM01000240.1, read as the reverse complement.
CCTGTCGGGATGTTGTCGACCTACAAAATTCACATTTCGCAATTCTCTGGGACAATCAAGCAAGGAGAACTGGCTATGCCTAAGAACGAAACCGCAAGGAGGAAATGGCAGTCGCGCAAGGTGGCAATCGTCGGCGCCGGCGCGGTCGGCAGTACTTTTGCCTACGCTCTGATGCAGGCCGGAGTCGCGGATGAAATCGCGATCCTCGATGTCAACCGCGAGCATGCCGAAGGCCAGGTTCTGGACCTGGCGCACGGCCTGCCCTTCACCAACCCGGTCTCGATCCGGGTCGGCGAGCCGAAGGACTACGCCGACGCCCAGGTCATAGCAATCACCGCCGGCGCCAAGCAGAAGCCCGGCGAGTCGCGCCTTGGCCTGCTCAAGCGCAATGCCGCGATCATACGCCAGATCATGGCCGACATTGTCGAGCAGCAGTCGGAGGCAATCGTGCTGGTGGTCAGCAACCCGGTGGATATTCTCACCCAGGTCGCACTCGACGCCTGCGACCAGTCCCGGCAGCGCGTAATCGGGTCGGGCACGGTGCTCGACAGCATCCGCTTCCGCTACCTGCTCGGGCTGCACTGCGGAGTCAACAACCAGAACGTGCATTCCTATATTCTCGGCGAGCACGGGGACAGCGAGCTGGCCGCCTGGTCGATGACCCATATCGGCGGGGTGCGCATGGACGACTACTGCCGCGCCTGCCAAAAGTGCGGCGATGACTCCGAACAGCAACGTCAGCGAATCGCCGAGGAGGTCAAGAACTCGGCCTACCATATCATCAACTACAAGGGCGCGACCTGGTTTGCGGTCGGCCTCGCTCTGGTGCGGATTGTCCGGGCCATCCTGCGCAACGAACGCAGCGTGCTGACCGTGTCCACCCGGCTGGAGGGCGAGTACGGGCTGAACGATGTCTGCCTGAGCGTGCCCTGCATTGTCGGCAGCGGCGGGATCGAGGAGATCATCGTCGCTAAGCTGGCGAAAAACGAGCAGAAGGCTCTGAAAAACTCGGCCGCCGTCCTGCGGAAGAGCCTGGCCGAGCTAAGAGCGAACAAAGAGGATTAAGCGCAAGTTGAACGTCAAAAATCGTAGTTGTTGTCAGCGATTTGCCTCAGCCCTGGAGGGGCTTTGTCAACGTAGCCCCCTTGGGGCTAGCCTGAAATACACTTTGCGCCGAACCCTGAAACCTGAAACCGGCGCTGACAAGCGCCCCGGGTAAGGGTATTCGGGGCGTAAAGCTCGGTTGACGATAACGGGCGACGATAGCGAATTACGAGTAAGCACCCCCATCGCCCACCGTAATCGTCGCCCTTAATCGTCGCCCGACACCCCTATTTCGATTAAGGTGCGCGACACCGCCGCAGGCAGAGCCGGAGCGGAGCGTAGGCAACGTGCGGAAATCCCCGCAGGGAATGGCAGGATTGTAGCCACGGGCGCCAACCCATGGAACCTCATTAGCCGAATACCCATTGACTCCGTGTCTTCGTGACTGCATGACACCGGGTATGACACAGGAAACTAATTCGGACAGCCAGGAACCCGGAACCCCGGAATTACAAATTACATAATGGCGCATGGCCGAATTCGCATGCATTAATCAGGCTATGGGGAAAAACACCCCGGAGCAATGACACCCGAACCAAGACTTGCCAGCTTCGGGTGCTTCGGGCGCATTTATTGACAGGACGTGCGCGAATGCGGAAAGACAAGACATCTACAATTCTGCTCATCCTGACGGGGCTGGCTGTTCTTCTGCGTCTGATCGTGGTCTGGGAGCTGCGCCACAGCCGTGCGGTGGCCGACCCGCCGCCCGGAACGGACATGCGCACCTACTGGAACCTGGCCGCCGCCATCGCCGAGGGCCGGTGGCCTGATGAATTCTATTACCAGCCTTTCTACTACAGTGTGTTTCTGCCTTTCGCCCGCCTGCTCTTCGGCTCTTCGGTGTTGTCGGCCGGTCTTCTGCAAGCGCTCCTGGGGGGAGCGACTGTGTGGCTGGTGGGGTGGACAGGCTGGCGTTTGTTTTCGCCGCGGGCCGGGATATTGGCGGCCGCCTGCCTGGCGCTGGCAAGATTCCATATCTTCTACACGCCTTTCGCCCTGATGGCCGTGTTGCAGACATTCTGGCTGGCCGCTCTGGTTGCCATCGGAGTCTGGCTCGACAAACGATCCCGATGGTGGCAGTGGGCCTTGCTCGCACTGGTGTTCGGCTGCGCCAATCTAACCAGGGGCAACACGGTTATGCTGATGCCGGGGATATTGGCTCTGATCGCCTGGCGCCATTGGCGGCAGTGGCGGCCTATGGTGCTGCATGGTACGATTTTCCTGGCCGTCGCGCTATTGCTGCAACTGCCCTTCTCATGGTATAATTGGCGGCAGACCGGAAGCTGGACCGGCCCCTCGACCGCCGCCGGCGCGGTTCTGGCCCTGAGCAACAGTCCGGAATCTCCGCCCGGCGGCCTTGCCTACACCCCGACCTATGAAACTTGGATGGCTGCGGCCAAACAACAGGAGGGCCGGCCGGACACCTCGGTGCCCACTTTGATGCTGGACTGGATCAGACGCGAGCGGCTGGCGTGGATCGAGCTTAAATGGCAGGCTTTCCTGCTCTTTTGGTGGCACCAGGAAATTCCCAACAATATTTACTTTGCCACCGACGCGGCACCCAGCCGCCTGCTGAAAATGCCAATTTTGATCGACTTCTGGCTGCCGGCCGCCCTCGGGCTGGGCGGCATGATGCTTACCCTGCACAGCCGGGGCAAACGCCAACGTCCGCATGTCTATGCGACTGCCATGGTGGTTCTGTACTGCGCGGCAACCGTGTTCTTCTATATACTGGCTCGTTTTCGCCTGCCGGTGGTGGCTCTGCTCTGTCTGTTCGCAGGCTATGCCGGGCATCGGCTGTGGGGCGAGCTGGCGGCCTATCGACGTCGACCGGGAGCGAAACATAGACAAAGGTTGCTCGGACTGGTTATCTGCCTGCTGCTACCGTTGCTTTTCGTCATCCACGCCTTCCCCCACTACCAGCGCCACTGGCAGGCGCGAGCGCTGCGAGTGGCCCGCCCACACGGTGTATTGGGATTCGACGGTGAAAACTTGCTGGTTTACGACCACGGCCCCCCCTTCCCCGGCGGCTGGGAACTGCTCGAAATTGCGCCAGCACATGGC
>SLNM01000053.1 GCA_007133055.1 Lentisphaeria bacterium | reverse complement strand
GGAGGTCGGAGGTCGGAGGTCGGAGGTCGGAGGTCGGAGGTCGGAGGGCGGAGGGCGGAGGTCGGAGGGCGGAGGTCGGAGGGCGGAGGTCGGAGGGCGGAGGTCGGAGGGCGGAGGGCGGAGGGCGGAGGGCTTGCGCAGAAAGCGCACCGCATGCGCCAACCGCGCTACGCATACCAGCCCGGAGCCTGTCTGCGTGCGAAGCACAGGCAGGCAACGCCCCGGGTAACGACAATCAGACAGCAAGTGCGCTGAAAGCGCACCGCATAATCTTTGTTCCCTTCGCGATCTTGTGTTCAAATCACGCGGATTTCCGCAGATAGAACATTCCCGAAGCATATCGTCATGGTTTGTCTGGAAACCGATTTGCTACCCTTTTGTACTTAAAATGACGAGGTCTGGTGGGACACGGTGCGAGACAAGGTAAGGAGTTCTGATAATTCTTTGATCTGCTAGCCTCACAATTACCCATTCTGCGCATTGCCTATTTTGGGTAAATGCGAGGTTAGGTCGCGCGGTTTGAGTCCAGTTTTCAGGCTGTGCGTTCCGAGTTTCCGATGGGCAGGTTGAAGCCTGTACTCAAACGGGGTAGCTGAATATTGTGCCGGTTGACGATTACGGACGACGATTACCGATCACGTTTGGGTGCAAAAATTCGTCGTCCGTAAGCGTCGTCCGGTTGTGTGTACCAAGCGCTGCACCTTTGACTGACGCATCACTGTTTTTTATCAAACCGCCCTTGCATTATGGAATATATTGGATTATATTGGACACCATTGGAAGAAAAGGTCGATTTTTTGCGAGGTTTTAGGCGTGGCTGGGTTTTACGGACAGGAAAAATGCTTGATTGACCGTAACGGCAGGGTGCGGCTGCCAACCCGTTTGGTTGATGATTTTCGGCAGGTCGATGGTTTGCAGGTGGTGCTGCATCGGCTGCCGGAAAATGCCTTGGCCATCTATCCGGTTTCGACCTGGCGGAAAATGCGGGCTGGCGATGCGCGTCCGGAGGTGATGGCGGGTCGCAGCCTGGGATACCGTCGGCAGTTGCGCCGGGCTGGCGGTTTCATGCAGGAGGACTGTTTGAGCAATCAGGGTAGAATTACAATACCGGTACTGTTCCGACAGTCTCTGGATTTGCTACCCGGCACGCCGGTGGTTCTGGTCGGTTGCGAGATCGGGGTTGAGGTGTGGAATGCGTCGGCATGGCAGAAGGAGTGTGAAGCGATTATGGAATATGAACGAGCACGGTCGGAGGCGGAAATGCGACGGGAAATCGAAGGTGACGGGAGCCGGGTGCGGGGAGACGGAGTCGGCGAGGGGAAATCCAGTTGATTTTCCGGAGCCGGATCAATATATGTTTCTGTAAGGCAAGTGAGATTAACAAGGAGATGCCGTCATGAATTTACGTATCAACAGTTGGCGAAGACACTTATGGATACCTGCACTGGTAACGATTGTCAGTATTCTAGCAGTGGGCGCCAGGAATATTGCCGACGAGCTGTCGAGCAGGCCTGTGCGGCAGCGTCAGACGGAGAATAAGATGCGCGAATGGAGTCACCGTATTGTTGATCATATAGACGATCAGCACGGCGACCAGTGGCGTCGTCTGGCCGAGCTGGAGCCGCATGTTCTGATTCAAGCCTGCTTGGTGGTGAGAACAGTGCCTTTGCATCATGACTGAACAGGATTTTCACACAGTCAAGCAGAGCCGTCCTTTTTACGTTCTCTGGCTGGTTATGTTAGTTTGGACGGTGCTGTTATTGTTTCGGCTGTCGCAGGTAATGTGGTGGCAGCGCGAGCGTTTTTTACTGGAAGTCCATCCCCGGGCCGGTTGGCAGTACGAGCTGGTGCCCGCCGCACGTGGTCGGTTGCTCGACGCCAACGGTCGTCCTCTGGCCTGGAGTTCACGCCATTTTTCCCTTGACTGGCAGGTGCCCGACGACCTGTCGCGCGCCCGCTACGAATGGCAGTTGATATCGGCGGCATTGTCTCCTGATCGGCATTGGCGCCAGGAGCGTGCGGTAACCCGCGGCGGCAGCAGAATCCGTTTGAAGCGGTCGCTTGAGCCGGAGGAAATGAGCGTCGTTCAGCCATTGCTGGCGCAGTTGTCGTCGTTGCGTGTGCAGGCTTACTTTGAACGCCGTCGGATTGATCATTCGGGCTTGCGTCGTCGGATTGGCCAGGTGGCTTTCGAGGATTCGATCGAGGTCGGCGTTTCCGGCTGGGAAAAGGAGCATGACAGGTTGTTGCGCGGGGTTCCGGCGGTCATGCGGGTTCGCCTTGACCGGGATGGACGGCCTCTGCCCGCCACACGCGAAGTGGTGCGTGACATGCGCGGCGGCTACGATGTCTATCTGCCCTTTGCGCTGAGGTCGCGGGATTGAGCCAGGCCATCGGATTCCACCACCCGCTCCGCTAGCCTGAATAATTCATGAGCCATCTACTGCGAGGCGCCATTGCACGCAATCTCAACAACTTTCAGCCGACGCCGATCTTTGCCCTATCTGCGGAAATCCGCGTGATCTGTGGTTATCATATGGATGTTCATGTTATTTTCCCTTGACATGTTAAATTACCGGGACCATGCCAAGAACCATGCTGAGAGGTTGAACCATGATTGACACCCAGTACCATGGATCGTCCGGACAGGGTTGCCGGGTTCGCGGCAATATCCTTTCGATGCGCGGCTATGCTCCGGGCGAGCAGCCGACCGACAGTTCGATCATTAAGCTCAATACCAACGAGAACCCCTATCCGCCTTCGCCGCGGGTTCGGCAGGTGCTGCTTGACTGGGCAGGCCAGCGCTTGCAGCTCTACCCTGATCCGAGCGCCCGTAAGCTGCGCGAAACCGCAGGCCGGCTCTATGGTTTCCGACCGGAGCAGATAATCGCCGGAAATGGCTCCGACGACCTTCTGACCATCGGAGTTCGGACTCTGGTTGACCAGGGTGATTCGCTGGCCTACGTCGACCCCAGCTACTCCCTGTACCCGGTGCTGGCCAAAATCCAGGGCGCGCAGGCGGCGATTCTGCCGCTGGACGATGATTTTCAACTGCCCGAGGAGCTGCCTGCCGCCGTTGCAGCCTGTCCTCTGTTGTTCATCGCCCGGCCCAATGCTCCTACCGCTACGAGTTTTCCAATGCGGCGCATGGAAAGGTTGTGCCGGCAGTTCGCCGGGGTGGTATGGATTGACGAAGCCTATGCCGACTTTGCCGACGACCACTGTCTTGGCCTGGTTGGAAACCTGCCCAACGTGGTGGTTTCACGTACGCTTTCAAAAAGTTATTCGCTGGCCGGACTGCGGGTCGGGCTGGCATTCGCCGCCGAACCATTGATTGAGCAGATGTCGAAGGTCAAGGATTCGTACAATCTATCATTGCCTGCTCAGTTGTTGGCGGTGGCCGCGCTCGATGATGCAGAGTACATGGCTGAGAACACGGCGGCGATTCGGGCGGCGCGGGCGGCGTTGTCAGAGTCTCTTGCCGAGCTTGGCTTTGCAGTCCTTCCCTCGCAGGCCAACTTTGTTTTTGCCCGCCCGCCGCTGCCTGCCAGCCAGTACAGCGAGGCGTTGCGGGCACGTGGTATTCTTGTTCGTTATTTTCCGGGCGAGCGCACGGGCGACTATGTGCGGATCACGGTCGGTCGGCCCGAGGGAATGGAGCGTTTGCTCGAAGCCACCCGTGCCATTGTATCCGAGCTGCCGGGTCTGCCCTCGGACTAGCCAGACCATCCGCGAAAAGGGTTGAAGTTCCGAGTTCGTGTTGGTTTGAACGTTGCCTCCGCGCTATGCTCCGGCTCTGCCTTCGGCGGTGTCCCGAACTATAATCCGGCAGTTGGGCAGGGCTGCATTTTTTTCAACCGCGAAACACGCGAAATATGCGAAAGGGGGACAAGGGCAATCGGGAAACGATTAAGGGCGACGATTTTTGTGCCCAATCGTAATTTCGTAATCGTCAACCGTCCCCTTTTTCCACAAGGTCTAGAATGGGAAAACAAGGCAGCAACCATGATCGCCGGGGCGACGGGCGGATGCGCATTGCCCGGTATCTGGCGATGGCGGGGGTGGCTTCGCGCCGGGCCTGCGAAGAGCTGCTGGCCAGCCATTGCGTCGAGGTCAACGGAGAGCGTGTAACCAGTCCGGCTCTCAAGGTTGACCCGCATCGTGACCAGGTATATTTCGACGGTAGGCCATTGCGTCCTTCGGAGAGGTATTATCTGTTGCTCTACAAGCCGGTCGGAGTTACCTGCTCCAGCCATGACCGGCACGCCGCCCGCCTGGTCAGGGAGTTGCTGCCGCAACATTTTGGCCGGTTGTTCACGGTCGGGCGTCTGGACCGTGACAGCGAGGGGTTGCTGGTTTGCACCAATGACGGTCAGTTTGCCCAAAGGGTGGCCCACCCCCGGCATGGTGTGGAGAAGACATATCGGGTTTATGTCCGGGACAGGGTGGACAATGCGGTGTTGCGCCGAATGCGCGGTGGCCTGGTCAGCGAGGGCGAAGTGCTGCGTCCCAGGAAACTGCGCCGGATCGCCGTTCACGGTGGAAAGACGATGATTACCGAGCTTGAAATAGTCTTGCAGGAAGGCCGCAAACGGGAGATTCGCCGACTTTGCCAGGCGGTCGGCGCCGACATCGTCAGGTTGCAGAGAATCGGTATTGGTCCGATTTTCGATGCCGAATTGAAACCCGGCCAGTGGCGGCATCTGCGAAAGAGCGAAGTGGCTGCGTTGTCATCATGAAAAAAATGTGCCCTGAAGGGGCACTTCAATCGTGCGAGAATAAACGCGGGGGGGACAGCTGGAGCGAGGGTTGATGACAAGCCGGAGACCGGCTTCCTCCAGGCGGCTCTTTGAGCCGGAAATCCTCCAATGCTCCGCGAACCCGTGGTAATACGGTCGTCCTCGGCCGTATCGGTGAGCGGGGTGCGTTCTACGGGCGGGGACCTGACACACTTGCAGTCTGACCACATTCATGTGGGATCAGATTATAAGCTAAGTGGTCAGGCAGGCTGCCCGTAGGTACAATAGGGCACAAAGCGGTAGATGTTATAGCCCCAAAGGGCCGGACAAGGTTTTTGCCTGTTTCGTAAATGTCTGGTGGGCGCAAATCTATCCTGCAAAACCAGGAAGCCCAATTGGTTTTCCGCCCCACGGATTCTGCGGAAGCCCCCGTCTTATGGCTTGTCCTTCTCGCGGAAAGAATACCAGCTTGCGTAGATGACCGGGATGACCAGCAGTGCCAGGGAGCCGGCCGCCACCAGCCCGCCGATTTGCACCAGAGCCAGAGGGCGGAAAATTTCACCCCCGAAACCAAGTCCCAGGGATAGGGGGATCATGGCTGCGATGGTAGTTAGGTTGGCCATCAGCAGGACCCGGAAACGGGCGGCGCAGGCTTCGTAAACCCGCTCCCAGGGCGGCAGTTTCATCTGTTCTTCGCGAGTGGCGTAATCGAGTACGATGATGGCGTTGTTGACTACCATGCCCACCAGCATAATCATGGCCATCAGAGAAAAAATATTCAAAGCCACACCGCCCAGGATCAAGGCCAGAGTAACCCCGACCAGCGAAACCGGTATGGTAAGGATGATGACAATAGCCAGAAAGAACGACTCGATAATGCCCGCCGTGCTCAGGAAGGTCAGGACTGTAGCCGTGCCCATGGCTCTGAACAGCTCGGCGAAGTTATCCCGCATCACTTCGACTTCGCCCGCGAAGCTTACCCTGACCCCCGGCGGAATCTGCAATTGTTCCTGCATCGCTCTCTCCAGATCATCGCGCACCTGCCCGAGCGTGCGTTCTCCGGTCAGCTCCGAGGATACCGTAATCAGGCGTTGTCGGTCTTTGCGCATGATGGATACGGGGCCGGCCAGGTACTCGATCCGACCCAACTCGCCAATCGGCACCATCTGTCCGTCAACCGGAGAGGGGATGAACATTGCCTCCAGGCTTTCGCTGGTATCGCGGTACTCCTTGGGCAGCCGCAGCCGAATATCGTATTCCTGGTCCTGATCCGTGAACTGTGTCGGGGTCTGCCCTTCGATATAGGAGCGCAAGGCGAGCCCGACTGTTCGGGCCTGAAGGTTATGGCGTTGCAGGCTGGCGTGGTCCGGGGTGAAAATCAGATCGGTCCGGCCAGTGCGATAGGACTGGTCGATGTCGGTGGTGCCCCGGACGGATGCCATCAGGCTGACAATTTCCCCGGCCACCTCCTGTAGCTCGGCCATGTCGGCGCCGTAGACATCAATGGCCAGCGGCGCCCCGCCGGGACCACCCCCGCCCTGGACTGTCAGGGTGAGCTGGACCGAATGAACCCGGCTCAGATGCGGGCGCAGTCGATTGAGAATTTGCTCGACGGATTCAGGGCGCTCCATGGCATCCACCAAAGTAACCGAGACTTCGCCCAGATGAGTGCCGGAGGACACACCGCCGAGGAAGCCGGATGTCGAGCCGATACGCGAATAGTAATGCACCAGATACTCAGCCGGAATTTGCTGCTCAATGACCCTTTCGATCTCACTCACCCGGTCGGAAGTCCAGTCCAGCGAACTGCCCATGCCGGTCTCCACCGTGATCCGAAAGGCGCCCTCGTCGGAGGACGGGAAAAACTCGGTGCCAACCACGGTGAACAGCGCAGCAAAGGAGACCACCACCACCATTGCTGTCAGCAGCAAGGTGGTTTTGCGCCAATGCAAACACCAGCGCAACACCTCCAGATAGTTGTTTTTCAACCAATCCACGCACCACTGCCACAGGCTCGGAAAAAAATGGATTGCCGACAGTATACACCCGGTCTTCTTTTCGCGCCGGTGATTTTTCAGGATCAAACCGCACATCATCGGAGTAAGGGTGAAGGATATGAGCAGCGATACCGTGGTCACAAATACGATGGTCAAACCGAACTCGCGAAAGAAACGCCCGATAATTTCACCCATGAACGCAATCGGCAGAAAAACTACCAGGTTGGTGGCGGTCGAGCTGATAATCGCCAGCCCGATATCCTTTACCGACTTGATCGCCGCCTCAACCGGCGGTATCCCCTGGTCGACAAATCTGTGCGCCGACTCCAGAATCAGAATGGAATTGTTAACCACAATCCCCACCGACAAAGCCAGGGCGGTAAGGGTCAGAATATTCAGACTGATGCCGGAGAATAGAATCAGGACAAAGGAGACAATCAGAGCGGCGGGCATGACCACGGAAGTGATAACCGTGCCCCGCCAGGAGCTGAAAAACAGGTAGATGGCCAGCGCTGTCAGCAGCATGCCCAGGATGATATTATTGCGCACGTTGCTCAGCGCGCCGCGAATGAAGTCGGACGTGTCCTCGGTGATGAACAGCTCGACATCATCGGGCAGCATTGCCGACAGTTGCGGCAGCATGGCCTGGACCAGGTTGGAGATTTCGACATCGTTGGCATCGGCTTGCTTGGTGATCGACAGCACCACACTGGCCCGGCCATCGGCTCGGGAGCGCTCGCGTTCATCCTCGAACGAGTCAACCACTTCACCGAGGTGCCGGACATAGACAGTGCTGTTTTCACGCCGGAGCACCGGAACTTCGGCAATTTCCTCGATTGTCCTGAATTTTCCCTGGGTTCGAACTGCGTATTCCAGCGATGTCTGAGTGATGGTGCCGGCGGAGATTTCGATGTTGGCAGTGCGCAGAGCGTTGGCCACCTGGTCCAGTGAAACCCTGTTGGCCCGCAGTTTCAGGGGGTCTAGGAGCAGATGGATTTCCCGCCGCCTGCCGCCGGTAATTTCCACTTCCCCAACTCCCGGCACCTGAGCCAGGGGGTCTTGCAGGTAGTCCTCGGCCAAGGCAAACAGATGATTGACATCGTAGGCCCCGGTCAGCCCCAGACTGAGCACCGGGATTTGCTCGAAGTCGAATTTTCGAACGGTCGGGTTCTGAGCGTCGGCCGGCAGGCGGGCTAGGATCAAGTCGATCTCATCACGCAGGTCCATGGCCTTGATGTTGATGTCCTCTTCCAAGTCGAACTGGACGACGATGATGGACATGCCGTGCTGGGAGAATGACTGGATTTGGTCAATCCCGGCAATCGTGCTGATGGCGTCCTCGATGGTGGTGGTTACCTCCGACTCGATCTCGGCCGGGGTGGCGCCGGGGTACATGGTGACAATCGCCGCCACCGGGAAATCGATGTCCGGAAAACGTCGTACTCCGACGGCCAGATAGGACAGCGCGCCCATGATAACCGCAATCAGCAGCAGCACGGTGGTGAGCACTTTGCGTCGAATTAGCGCTTCCAATACCCCCATGGATAATTCCTTTTCGTCAGGATTGTCAGTAATGTCGTTTTTGGGTTGCCGGCATGTGGCTTGGAGTGATGATTTTGTCCAAACGGTTGGCTGCGGCGGTGATAATCGCTTAATTGAGAGTGATTCTACGGGCCCAAACCCTGTCCCCCGGGGCGAGGTCGAATCGTGGGTTGACCACAAGCCAGGCGTCGTCGGGGATGTCCGGCGATAAAATTTCCACCCACTCCCGCCGGCGCGCCCCGCTGACGACTTCCAATGACCGAACTTCGCCGGCAATGATGTCCGCGTCGGTTTCCGTGTCGGTATCCGGTTGCACAATGAAGATGGCGCAGCATCCAACCTCGCTGATTCTCAGGGTGCCGGCCGGAACCATCCGGGCCGAAGGATCGGCGCGCTTGACCACTCTCGCTTCAGCATACATACCCGGTCGCAGTCGCCAAAGGCCATTGCGGGAATTATTCTCCACGACCGCATAGACCTTGAAGAAACGGTGCGCATCCTCGGTTTCCGGGCTGACTCTTTGGATATGAGCCTGTCGCCACTGATCTTCTCCGGCCAGGCGAAACTCGACCCTCTGGCCGATTTCCAGAAATCGAACTCCCGACTCCGGCACTTGCAAGACCAGCTCCAACTTTGCCATGTCAATCAGGGTGAACAGCTCCTGTCCCGGCGTCTTGAATTCGCCCGGCTCAACCATGCGGGACGAGACCTGGAGCCGCTCGCCGGTTCTTGTCGGCGGCACTCGTATTTCCGTGAAGCGCAGGCGCGAGCGGGCTCGCTGCAGGCCGAATCGGGCCTCCT
>SLNM01000378.1 GCA_007133055.1 Lentisphaeria bacterium | reverse complement strand
TTTCAGGACGGGACACTTTTCCGACTGCGGACGATGCGCAGCAAGCCAAACGCGAGCAGAACGGCCAGCAGCAGGCCGGCGGCGACGAATACCCAAACCTTCGCTGGGATCGCGCCCGCCTGATCGAAGAGCGCAAGACTCTCGGGTAAAATGTTCCAGACCCCGCCTATCCCGGCCAGGCCATCCGGGTAGGCGGTTAGAACTTCGTTCTTGAGGCGCATGGCCTCCTGGCGCGAGCCAAACCGCGTTTCATAGAGGCAGTGATAGAATGTTCGGATGGGGCAATCAGAAGCACTCGCGCCATCCAGGCGGACAAGCGTGCGACCGGCCTCCGCTCGATCCCCCGTCAATACCTGAAGCTGGTATTTTACGGTGATGGCGGGTAGAAACTCGAATCCCACTTCGTCATCCAGCTTGTCGAGCATGGCCAATGCCGTGTCCCTGTCGCCGAGCCCGAGGGCGGCACGCGCCCGCAGGAATCGCAGGTACGGATAGGCTGGCCATTCATGAGGCTGAAGCAATGTTGCGGCCGCACCGTAGTCCCCTTTCGCCACCAGGCGATAGGCACGCATCAGGTCACGCTCCTCCGCGCCTTCGATGGCTTCAATCATCGCATCCAGGCGGGCGGACAAATCTTCCGATCCGGTCATATCCGCAAAAAGAATCCATGAAACAAGCAGATACCAAGGGGTATTGTCCAGTCCGATCGCATCCAGCAGCTCCCGCGCCTCCTCCGTGCGCCCTTTCCCGAGCCTGGCAAAAGCCAATGACGCGCGATGTTCGAGCGTGTCCGGGGCTTCCGACATCGCCCGCATCGCCCGCGCATAGACATCCTCGGAACTCAAGCCCAGACGGACGTAATGTTCCCAATCCTCGCTTGTTTTCGTACCCTCGGGCAGGGACTCGAAGGCCATTGTGGCGGCGCGGAAGTCGCCGGCATAGGTATGGGCATACATCAGCATTCGATAGAACGCTTCCTGTTCACCGCGAACCGCGAATGCTTCCTCCCAACCCTGCAGCGCTTCCGCCAGTCGGCCTTGCCGGTGCGCGAAGCGCAACCACATTTGCACCGTGGAAAGTTCGACGGACTGCGTATCGGCCAGCATGTCGCGGAACAGCGCCTCGGCAGCATCCGTGTCTCCCTGGTTGTCAAGATTAAGCGCATGAGCCAAAATCAAATGTTCGGCTTCCGGAGCCGTTTCACGCAGTCGCATGTAAATTGGCTCGGCATCACTGTACCGGCCCGATGCCTCAAGATACCATGCCAAATTAAGCTGAAGCTCCGAATCGTCAGGCGCAAGGGTGCAGCGAAGCCGTGCAATGGCCACCCGTTTGTTTAGGGACACCTCCTGGTTGGCGTTGATCTCGGCAAGCAGACGCATCAGTTCGTCATACGATGAATTTTGAACTTGGCCAGCCAGCCGGCGGTCAAACAAGGTCAGCAAATCGGCGAGCTTGCGGATTTCGTCATCACCCCCCGAAGCCAATTCTTCAATTGCTCGCAGCCGGCTTTGCTCGAACTGCAATGCTTTGTCCGACAACTCTTCCCAAACCGATTCCGCGACGCCGAGCTCCCTCATCAATCGAGTAAAACCCGTAAGACGTTCTATCCGCAAGCTGCTTTCGCCTCTGAGCATCCCAGCGTATTCCCGATACAATGCCTGCGCTTCCGCCATCAAGGCCGGCAGAAGCGAGGCGGATATGTCGCGATGCTCGATGATGCTTTGACGCATCCTTCTCAAAGCGGGTGCGAACTCGATTAATCGGGTTGCTGAGAGCTGCCCGTTCTCTTCTTTTCTTGCCTGGGACAGTGCTTCGTAATGCAGGTTGAGACTAATGGCGCCGGCAGCCTGCGTTTCGAGAAATCGCTCCATGGCCGGACTAATTTCCGGCTTTTTTCCGGTTTGGGAACGTAATACACGATACCGTTGAACGAGTTCGGCGCTTTCATGCAAATCGAGAAATTCGATTTGCCGAAACTCCGGTGTGAATGCATTCATTTCATCGACGACTGCCGAGGCGCGGCGATACAGCATTAAGTCAGCGGAGACATCGGGAGGAACGCGATGAAAATCGATCGAATTTCCGCGGGCAAATGCCATGTAGTCCGGAGCTGCTTGCCCCCGGCCATATATGGAATCGAGCCGCCTATGTTCAGCGCGTACTCTCTCGACATCGTAAAAGACAGCATTGGTTCCACCGTAGTTTACCATGGCCAGGCGTTCATCGGCTGCCACCCTGGCGCCTCGCTGGTACGCCTCCGCGGACGCTTCGAGCGCCTCCGCGATTTGCGTCATGGCATCGATGGTCGCGGCAATGTACGTTTCGACAGCGGATTGTGCGCGCAGGCCGGCATCGATGGAATAGATTGGTTGCTCAATCAGCTCCTGGTAAGCATCAGATGCGCGAACACGCTCGAAAGCCTGCATGAATTGGCCTGCGTAATCATGCAGCCCTTGAACGCGATTGCGATAATTGCTCACATCCTGTTCGCAGCGATCCAGCAGTTCCTGCGTTGCCCTCTCGAGCCTGCCGAGCCAGGGCTGGATGTGATTACTTATATGATCGATGGCCGCATCAATCTGACCGAGTGTCGGATTCCGCGGGAAACTCGCTGACCCACTGGCAATTGCGGACTTCAACTCCCGCCACTGCAAGAGCAATTCGTTGCGCGGTCGATTGCGCCAGGCGAAAACCTCATGATTCAGCAGTTCGATCCTTGCATCGGCGTGCGCCGATGAGTTCGAATAGAATTGGCGAATACCATTGACGGTATCGTTCCACGCATTGCCGTATGCCGAACAATACAGCGCGAAGGCGAATAGCACAACCCGCAAAAAAACTCGCCGGGACCGGCGAACCGACGCACCGCAGGACGGCGGTTGATGAAGGGATAAAACGACACACCCCGTCAGCAAGCCGAGCCCGTGCAATGGAAACTGCATTAATGCGATGATCCGCAGCATTCCGGTCGATTTATTCATCTTTCTTCCTTGTTGTTCCCACTGGTTTCATTCTCTGCTATATCTTTGGTCACCCGAACTTAACAATCTATTTACGAATGGCTTAACGCCTCCAGCCAGTTTCTTTTCGACGTTAGATGCGGTTTTTGGCCCCATAATCTGCGTTTAAGACTGCCAAAGCAGGGCAGACTGCCGGGCCGACAGTCTCACAGCAGTCGGAAATATCAAGCACGCGGCCCCTCTTCACGCACCCATCCTTGTACTTGGTTCTGATAGGATTCCGTTTCCCCCAAAACATAGCCTCTAAACGTTTAAATGCAAAAAACCGGCTAATTAAACGCCTCTAGCCTGATTAATTCATGAACTTCATAGCGAGAGGTGCCAGTGTGCGTGGGATCAGCAACTTGCGGCCGTAAACCGGTCGCGGCATACTGGACGTACGGCAATGACCGGTGTCGGTTGCAAGTTGTTGAGATTGCGTGCAATGGTGCCTCGCAGTAGATGGCTCATGAATTATTCAGGCTAAGCACTGAATATCGATTAATGGCGGTGTTATCTATCTTGTTACAAGTCAGTTAAGTTCGGCTGACCAACGCTGACATTGTTCAGTTGGATAGTTAACGGGGGACTGGACAAATCGCCGGTTTGGTTCTATCTTAGGATGATGCTGACAATCAAGACACAAACAGTCAAAGCAACCCGTTTCCAGGCGGCCATCTTCGATATGGACGGAGTGGTCACCCGCACCGCCGTGGTTCATGCCAGAGCCTGGAAAAGAATGTTCGACGAGTTCCTCGAATCATACAGCCAGGCGCGGGGCGAACCATTTCAGGAATTCGACCCGGACCAGGACTACACTCAGTATGTGGACGGCCTGCCGCGTCTCGATGGCATCCGAAAATTTCTGGCCTCCCGGCACATAGAGCTGCCCGAGGGCAATGAAAATGACGGTGAAACCGAATCCACCGTTCACGGACTGGGCAAACGAAAAAACCGTTTCTTCAATGAAGTGCTGGAGCGCGACGGGGTGGAGGTTTACCCGGACACTCTGAAGAAAATCAATGAATGGCGGCAGGCAGGATTGAAGACCGCCATCGTCTCCTCCAGCCGCAACTGCCGTTCGGTAATCGCCCGGGGCGGAGTGGAAGAGCTGTTCGATGTCCGGGTCGACGGCGAGGTGTCGCGACAGCTTGGTCTTAAGGGAAAACCAGGCCCGGACATATTTCTCGAAGCGGCCGCCCGACTCGACCTTGAGCCAAGTCAATGCATGGTGTTCGAGGACGCGATTTCCGGAGTCCAGGCAGGCCGGGCCGGGCATTTCGGCCTGGTCGTGGGAGTGGCGCGCAAGGACAATCATCAGGAACTGACCGAAAACGGCGCCGACATCGCGGTCGCCAAACTGACGGAACTAGCCTGATTAAGGGATCGGTTAAGCGAGTCGGCTAAGGGTATCCGGTTAAGGGGGTGGTTAAGTGTGCGGTTAAGTGTGATGGGGCGGAGTGGTGCGAGACGGCGTTTGGCGGCGCGGGGGCAGCGGCTACCGGCGGGGACGCCCGTTGTACTGCCGCTTTCGAATCGCAATAGTACGCACGGTCGTCTCGGCCGTGCAAAGCCTCCGCCGATGGAGGAGAACGGTTGACGATTTTTGTGCCCAATCGTCCACCGCTATCGTCGCCCGCTCTCGTCGACCCGGAGTCATGGAGACATGAAGTCATGGAGTCAATCTATTTCAGGACGGGACAGAACTTCGGAAAAGACGTGATGAAGACCGGCATTACTCGCTGTGTCAACGGCCTTGAGGAGTGAACCCTCTGCGCCTCAGCGCCTCTGCGGGAAATCAAGAAAAGGGAGTTCCAACAATCCATTCACCCGATCTCGTCCTCGGCGGGTGATGGTAGCGAAACAAACCGCCACCCAAACCGAACCCCACAAAATAAAGGAACTGGCATATGACATCGCCGATTGACTTGTTGACCACTGCGGGCAGAACCGCCTTCCAACGCCGGATGCAGGATCGGGAACCCATACTCTTCCTGGACTACGACGGCACTCTCACCCCGATCGTCAACAACCCGGCCGCCGCCGTGCTCGAACCTGAAATGCGGCAGGTCCTGCGGGCGCTGGCGGCGCAGTACAAGGTCGCGCTGGTCAGTGGTCGGGAACTGGAGACGCTGCGGAATTTTGTGCAACTTGACAATGTTTATTATGCGGGCAGCCATGGCTTCGACATCGTCGGCCCCGGCGGCCTGGCCAAGCAACATCAGGAAGGCGAACGATGCCTGGAAAGTTTGGCCGAAGCAACGGCGGAGCTGGAAAGCGAGCTGAAGGGTGTCCGCGGTTGCGAGATTGAGAAAAAAGCCTTCGCCACCGCCGTTCACTATCGCAACGTGCCCGAGCCGCAAGTTGAACCGGTGCGGCGGGCAGTGGAAGAAACCGTGCGCCGCCATGGCAAACTCCGCCTGGGCGGCGGCAAGAAGGTTTTCGAGCTGCGCCCCGACGTGGACTGGGACAAGGGCCGGGCCGTGCTCTGGCTCTGGCAGGAACTGAGTCCACAAGCTGAAACGACCATGCCCGTCTATATCGGCGACGACCTGACCGACGAGGACGCGTTCCGCGCCCTTGCCGGGAAAGGTGTCGGCATCTATGTCGGCGAACTGGAACGGCCGACCGCCGCTTCATTCCATCTGACCGATGTCGACCAGGTTAAGGAGTTTTTGGAGAGCCTTCTGTAAGCTGAAGTTTTCCCGTTTTTCTGAACTGAAGCATCCAAAGCTTCCAGGTCTTCAACGGGTCGCCGGGATATGGACGCTCCGACGAAAAGCGTGAACAATTCTTCATGGCCCCAGCCCTTGCAGAGGGCGGTATATATTTAGCCTCGGGCGTAAGCCCGTGGGTAAGCGGAAAACCAAAAAAGAAGCCCCCGCCGGTGGCGACACAAGCTTCACCCTGCGTTTTCCCCGCGCGATTGAAGTGCCCCTTCAGGGCACAGTTTTTTCTCCTCATACCTACCCAGGGTTGCGCTTTGCTTAACCCTGGGCTACGATGATGCAGCCCCCTTGGGGGCTGTGGCACTTCCAGCATCAAATCAGACAGATCGGACGGATCAGACAGATCGGACGGATCAGACGGATCAGACAGATCGGACGGATCGGACGGATCGGACGGATCAGACGGATCGGACGGATCAGACGGATCGGACGGATCGGACGGATCGGACAGATCAAACAACAGCACCTGCGCCACCTGACCACTTGCAAGCTAAGTGGAATCAGGCAGGCCACGGGGTTCACCCCCGTGGAGCGAATGTTTATCCCTTATGAAACGACCTTGCCCTCCAACCCTCGCTCAACCGGGGCAACCCCGGTGGTGGCGGGACACATGGCGTCTGCCGTCCCAGGCGGCTATGCCGCCTTTTTGTGACTTTTTGCCTGCCACGACGTTTTATCACGCCGGAGTATCGAAGGCGGAAGGCTTTGCGAAGTCGGGTGTTTTTTGTGGCTATAATGTTTTTTTCGCATTTCGTAGAGCAAAAAAATAACATGGCCGCTAACCTATACGGCCGGGGACGACCGTGCGTACCATATTGTACCTACGGGCAGCCCGTCTGACCACACGCGAGGTGGTCAGATACCCGCCCGTAGAATGCACCCCGCTCACCGATACGGCCGGGGACGACCGTATTACCCACCGGTTCGCGGCTACTCCCAGGCCATACTGGCGGAAGCGGGCAGTCCGTAGAAAAAGATTTGCATTCCTGCGAAGCTACAATTAACTTGCTTCTCGCCAGCCATCTCACAAATTCACGAAAACACAAGG
Organism: Lentisphaeria bacterium; assembly: GCA_007133055.1. GTDB lineage: Bacteria > Verrucomicrobiota > Lentisphaeria > Oligosphaerales > PUNB01 > SLNM01. Next base: position 2,439 of record SLNM01000378.1, on the reverse strand, counting down.
AGCCTGCCTATGGACCTGCCGAAAACCACGAAATGGCAGCTTGTTTATCACGACTGGAACCCGGAACAGCAGCAGTTGCGCGAGGCGCTATGCACTCTGGGCAACGGTCGCTTTGCCACCCGCGGCGCCTTCGCCGGCGCCCAGACCGACGGTGTCCACTATCACGGCACCTATATGGGTGGCGTTTACAATCGGCGCACCAGTCAGGTGGCCGGCCGGGATATTGAAAACGAAGACTTGGTAAATCTGCCCAATTGGCTGTGCTTGAACTTCAAGCCGGAAGACGGAGAGTGGCTCGATTTCAACCAGGTTGAATGGCTCGATTTCAAGCAGGCACTTGATGTCCGCCACGGCATCCTGACTTATCGTCTGCATTTCCGGGATCGGGAGAATCGGGAAACCCGCCTGTTCACACGGCGCATTGTACACATGGCCGACAGCCATCTTGCAGCTTTGCAGTGGCAGTTGCAGCCGGTCAACTGGGAGGGGGAGATAATTGTTCGCTCCGCTCTCGACGGACGCGTGGAGAATCTCGGGGTCGAGCGCTATCGCAAGCTGGCCACCAAACACTTGGAAACCTTGGAAGCCCGGCCATGCGGGTCTGACTCTCTGCTGCTGTGCAGCGCCACCAACCAGTCGCGCCTGCAACTGGCCCAGACGATACGCACCCGAATCCTGATTAACGACGGCAGGCGGGAACCGCCAGAGTTCTCGCGCCAAATCGTGAAAGAACCCGGCTATATCGCGCACCAACTCCAGCTCCCCTGCCGCCAGGGGGAAACTGTGCGCATCGAAAAAGTCGCCACTCTCTTCAGCGGCCGCGACCGGGCCATCTGCGAACCGGCTCTGGAGGCGGAAAACGCGGCCGCCCGCGCGGGGGATTTTGAAAGTCTGCTGAAAACCCACCGAAAAGCCTGGAACCGCTACTGGCACTGCTGCGACATTGAACTGAAAAACCAGGGGGGACAGCGGGAACCGCTGATTCTTCGGCTGCATGTCTTCCACATGCTGCAAACCACCTCTCTGCACACCATCGATCTTGATGTCGGCGTACCCGCCCGCGGCCTGCACGGGGAAGCATACCGGGGGCATATTTTCTGGGACGAGCTGTTTATTTTCCCCCTGCTCAATCTGCGCCTGCCGCAAATCACCAGAGCCCTGTTGCTATATCGCTGCCGCCGCCTGCCGGAAGCCCGCCGGGCCGCCCGGCGGGAGGGGCTGCGCGGCGCCATGTTCCCCTGGCAGAGCGGCAGCAACGGGCGCGAGGAGAGCCAGGTGGTTCACCTCAACCCGAAATCCGGCAACTGGGTTCCGGACCACACCTATAAACAACGCCACATCAACGCCGCCATCGTACACAATGTTTGGCGCTACTTCCAGGTTACCGGCGACACTGAGTTCATGGCCTTCGCCGGCGCGGAAATGATCCTGAGCATCGCCATGTTCTGGGCCAGCGCCGCCACCTACAGCAAGGAGAAAAAACGCTATGCAATCTGCAATGTCGCCGGCCCCGACGAGTTCCATACCGGCTACCCCGGACGCCGGGAACCGGGGCTGGACAACAACGCCTACACCAATATCATGGCGTCATGGTGCCTGCAAGTCGCCCGCCAGTCCCTCGAACTGCTGTGCCCCATTCGACGCCGAGACCTGCTGCAAACCCTTAACCTGGATGAAAGGGAAATTGAAAAATGGAATGAAATAAGCCGTAAAATGTACGTGCCATTTCACGGCAACGGTATCATCAGCCAGTTCGAGGGCTATGAAAAACTAGAGGAACTGGACTGGCCAGCATACCGGAAGAAATACGGGGACATTCACCGACTCGACCGGATACTGGAAAAGGAGGGCGACGACATCAACCGCTACAAAGCCAGCAAACAGGCCGATGTCCTGATGCTGTTCTATCTTTTCTCCGCCGAGAAAATCCAGGAGTTGTTCAATCATTTGGGCTATGAATTCCAGCCGGAAATGATCCCACGCAACCTGGAATACTATCAACGGCGAACCTCCCACGGCTCGACTCTCAGCGGCATTGTTCACTCCTGGGTTCTGGCTCGCTCGGACCGCGAGCAGTCATGGGACCTGTTCGGCAAGGCGCTGATGAGCGATGTCGCCGACGTCCAGGGCGGCACCACCGGCGAGGGCATCCATTTGGGGGCCATGGCCGGCACGGTCGATTTGGTGCTGCGCTGCTACAGCGGCCTGGAACTGCGCGGCGACATCCTCTGGCTCAACCCATGCCTGCCGGAGGAACTGCGGGAAGTCAGACAAAAAATCCACTATCGCGGCCATTGGCTTACCATAACCGCCAACCATCAGCGGTTGTTGGTGGAGGCGGAGGAAGCGCCCTGCCCGCCGGTGCGAATCGGCTTCCGCAACCGAGTTTTTAAAATCGGCCAAGGTCAGTCAAAAGAGTTTAAATACTAGCCTGAATCA
>SLNM01000185.1 GCA_007133055.1 Lentisphaeria bacterium | reverse complement strand
CTAAATGCTCCGCCATGAAAAAGGCGTTGCCCAAGGCTATTCTGGCCGGTTCGTCCTTGCTGTCGGCGAGCCGAAAGATATCGGCCTGCAACCCCAGCAAAGTGCGGGATGATTCCTGGACATCCTGCGGCGGCGCCGGTTCTTCGGCCGCAATATTGACCGCCATGGCAACCAGTATTTCCGCCCGCCCCGCAGCGGAGGGAGTGCGGCGCAGAGCACGCTGATACTGGTCCAATGCCGCGGTATGCTCGCCCTGCTCGGTCAGCTCGCGCGCGCGCCTGATAAATCTTTGCGGGTTTTGGTAATACCGGTAGAAACGCCAAAGACCGAACATGCCGAGCATCCCGAGCAGCATGAGAGCGCCGAGAGCCATGAGAATTTTATTTCTCCGCCGTTTCGACCTGGCAGAGGCGGACAAAGACTTTCCGGATTCTGTTTTTTTCCTTTGCATCAATTGTCTCCTTTATACAAAAATAGGCTGCACCCCTGTCATCCAGTCAAAGCGGCATCCTGTACCACATCGGGCGGGTCGGTCTCGTTCTCCTCGCCGCCGCCAAGGAAAATTGCATCATCGGGCAGGCAGGCCTTGATTTCCGGCAGTATCCAGCTCATAAACTCGACTGCCAGCCGTCTGGTTTCCTCGACATCCCCCGTGCCCGGCACGAAGCCGAGCCCGCCACCGGCCAGCGAGTCCTGGGTCAGGGTGCCGGGGGCGATTTCCACTTTGCTATAGTAAACGACCCGCGAGCTGCGGTCCAAAAACTGAAACGTGATCTCGCTGCGGGATGCTACGTACCGGGCATTGTAGAAGAAGAAGTACAGCACCGTGCCTGTTTCGCTGGAACCGGGCGCGAGGAATTCAAATTCCCGCACCGGAATCAGACTGCCCGGCAGGGTGACCAGGGTACCGTCCTGGATCATGGTCTCGATTCTGCCATCCTCCAGCTCCCTGGCCGAGCGGAAAGGCACCTCCAACTCCCTCTGGCGAACATCGACCCGAGTGAAACCGCTGCCCGCATAGCAGATTTCCGGCACGTGGGCGGCTGAAACCGGCTCCTGGTTGCCGGTATAATAGACAACATGCAGGCTGACCGCCGACCCGGGCAGGCCAACGGGGACTCTGGTATCGCGATAGAGATAGGAAATATACTTGTCCGTGCCCAACTGCCTCTCCACTGACTCGGGCATCACCTCGCTGCGTATCAATTGATAGGGGCCGATTTGGCGGGGAATCGTGTTCAGCTCCCGCTGCAAAGGCACTGCTTCCTTGTGAAACGCCCATTCCCAGGCCGAAGTGATAATGCGCAAGCCAAACAAGGCGACAACCAGCAAGCCAACGGCGATCAGGAATGCCGGGCTGAAAATTTGATTCGAACGATGGTTGCTCACCATGGTTTCACTTCCCAGGTGCGGTCGCAAAGCTTCATTACCAGCATCAGCAGGCCCATGGCTGGAAGAAGCATTAGCAGACCAATAAAGTCATGTGCGTCACCACGACTTAACTCAGGTTGGAAGGGATACGACAGGCCGGTCACCGAAATCCGGAACACATTGACCGCCACCGCGGTCGGCACGGCGGCGGCGATAATCAGCAGACGGCTGGGCCAGGGACGCCGGTCGACAAATGCCATGGCCACGGCAATCGCGGTCAGCGCCATTAGGCTGCGCAGGCCGCTGCAAGCCTCCTCAACGTTCAGGGGCGGATTGATCAGAGCACCATGATGATAAATGGTCAGCAGAACCCCGGTGTTGTCCGCCTCCACGCCCAAAGGGATACCCAGAACATTAATCGCCACAGCGCCGGCAAACGAGGCGACATGCTGAAGAACCAGCGAGATGTAAGTGTATATGAAGGTGAAGCGAACCCCAAACCCCAGATAGGCGATGGGCAACCACAGGCTGGACATTACTTTGGCGCCGAGGAAGAACCAGGCCAGCCCAATCAGTTCGATCACCATGCCATACCCCATAATCATGGTGCTGTTCAAGTGAATCCCCGCCCCGTACATAACCAGTCCGAAGACAAAAACCCCAAGCCCTCGGTAGTCCAGGTAGGTCGGGCATCGCTTCAAACGTTCACGCTGGCGATACACCATATAGCCACTGATGAAGGGGATGGCAAAAATGTGAGACCAGTTGGGGTCGTTACGCCCGGCCTGGTAAAGAATCCCCAGTACATAGCTGTGCAACAGCACGAACAGCAACCCGAGCACGCCAATCTGCACCCATGCGGCGGGAGTCAGCAAAGGGCTGGAATTAGCCGCTGATGCGCCTGCGGCGCCTTTTTTCTCTTTATCGAGTGAAGCCATGATACCTTATCAGGTTGTATTGTTGTTCGCCGCAGAATGACAGGACAATTCGGCGTTAGACCCTTGTCGGAGTCGTTTGTTCGCTCGTAGCTGTTCACGGTACTGTGCCAACCCGTGTCTTCAGGTGTTCGATTAACGATTACGGACGAAGATTACGATTGATGATCGGACGGCTCCTCTTCGCAATCCATAATCGTCGCCCGCAATTGTCAACCGCGCATGCAATTGTCAACCGCGCATTAAGATAGCGGAACAACGGTCAAATTCACCCTTACCTGTCGAGTTTAATCTCCCGCCAAGCTCTATCGACCTCCTCGCGCGCCTGGGGGCGCAGTTCGATGGCCCGATGGAAAGCGAGATTGGCCCGGTCATCCTGTCCATTGCGCAGCAGAGCCCGCCCCAGCCGCATCCAGTTGCGCCAATCGTCCGGCTCCAGCTCCGTAATTGCTGTCAGGGATTGAATGACCTGTTCCGGTTGGTTTCCGTTCCCTTCGATCCGAACCCGCTCTCGCCACCATGCAACTCGGCCTGGTTGCAGCTCGGTCAGCCTGACCACAGCGCGATATTCGTAGCCGCTCATTCCTTCTCGCCGAGCCCAGTCCCGAATATCGCGCCAAACTCTGACGGCGATCCCGGTATTGGCTTCCGCCACTGCCGTTTCACCGATTTTCAAGACTTCGTTGAAATACCCCTGCTGGAAGGCAAAGTTCAACCAGTCCCGCCACATCGCGACACTGTCCGGGGCAAGCATAACGGCGGTTCGCAGGGCGCCTGAAACTTTTGGCCCGTCCACCCGTCTCTGGCGCATACCGATTCTTGCCAGCACCCGCCACAAGCGTGCATCGCGCGAGTTCAGCTCGGCGGCTCGCTCCATGCAGGCCACCCCGAATCCGTACATGCGAAACGGATCGAAAGTATCGTCCACCCCGATCGCCTTGCCGTGCAACTGCGCCTCCGCCCGCTGTCGCGTCCGATGGGACAACTGCACCCATGGCACCCAGTAGGAGGGTGCGGCTAGGATGGCTTTCCTAAGCTCTTCGGTGTCGGCTTGCCGCAGCCAGGTGGGTTCATCCAAACGCATCCGAGCACCCGACCAGGCCACCAGTAATAACAAAGAGACCGCGCAGAAAGGCAGAACGGGCCAGCGCCAGTAATCGCGCCGCTCGGACATAGTTAGATTGGGCAGCGGCATCGCCAGCCCCAGGAGGGCGGCCGCCAAGTAGGCGTTGAGCGGCACGCGCAGGGGAAAGTCAAGATATATATGAAACAACAATCCCGCCACCACTCCGATGGCAGTGGCAATGATCGGCAGAGATATTACCGATTCGTAAAGCTCCAACTGACGACTGCGTATTTTATTGTCCCTCCTCCAAGTTCCCTGCAGTACACGCAACGATCTGGTCCGCAGGAATCGCTCGTGAAAACTGCTCCAAAACCCCGCCAGCAACCCCGCCAGCAGAACCAGAAGCAGCAGCGCTCCCAGCAAGCCGTGGTCGGCCAGCAGTTGGACATACTCATTTTCAACATACAACGGCGATGTGGTCGCCGGTTCCACCCGGTATACCCCGTTAAGCGTACGAAATGAATCGGCGCCGGCGCCTAAAAGCGGAAAATCGCGCCATTGCCGCAATCCTTCCTGCATCATCTGCGCCCGCCTTGGAGAGGCTTCATGCAACAGACGAATGGTGCCAATGCGCTCCTGCACTCTGGTGGAGGGCCATAGCAGAAAAACAAACAACACGGTTATCATTGCAACCGCTCCGGCCAAAGCTGTCAAAGGCCGCCCGCCCACCCAGAAAAGGGCGGCCGCCATACAGCCGACCAACATCATCACCATACCGCCTCGGGACAGGGAAAGAATGGGCGCTGAAACCAACACGGCCAGACAAATGCCGTATAACCATCGCCAGCGCCCCGCAGATGTCAGATTACGCCACTTGCCAGCCACCTTTCCCGAAACTCCGGAACGACGAGTACGCCTGCGGACATTGGTCTCTGAACGGGAAGCTGACGACAGGGAAAGACCGCTGCCCGCCAGGGCAACCGGGGCGAGTGTCAGGCTCAGAGCGGCAGGCGCCAAAAGCGCGCAAAATGCGGCAAAATGATTGCGGTTGACAAATGGCCCCCCTCCAACCTGATGATCAGTGGGGAAAAGCCACCAGACCCGCTGTCCCGGCGAGAGTGAGTCCACTTGCTGTCCGAGCAAGCCGATCGCGGCGACCACAGCACCGCCGACCACCAGGATGGCCAGGAAACGCATGCGCTGCGTCAAATTCAGGGACATGGCCATCCAGAACATAGCCCAGGCACCGATCATAATGACAATAAAGCGGCGAGTCCCCGCCTGATTCAAGCTCAGTCGACCGTACCTTCCACTTTCACCCGCCATCCGGGAAGAGGGATCGGCCGTCCCCGATTGCCAGGATGCCGGTCGGCCTGCTTCGATGTGGCTTAGCTCCGCCAATTGCGCGTGAGCCCGCTCGAAATAATCCGTTTTCGGCTGTCCCAGGCTTTCCGCCGGCAAGGGCATCAGGGTGAAGAGGTGCCAGAGAAAGAAGACCATGCCCGCCCCCCACAGGAAGAGCAAGGCCCGCTTTACTGGCGGCCTGTTCAGCCATAGTCCGAAAACAGCCAGACCGGTGCATACGATCAAAATGGTGGGATGGCGGGCGGCGGCGGCCACAGTGGCAATCAATAACACCGAAAGCGCGGGCAGCATCCTGACCAGCGAACTCTGTGGATCACGAGCCTGGGCTTTGGCTGGATTGCCCCCCTCGCAGAAATGATCCTGATTCGCCGCCACCGATGCCTGGCCGGACGAATCTAGCAGACTCGATGTCATCGGCAAGGTTTCTCCTGCGGAAACTCAATATCAAATTTACTTTTGCATTCAATACGATTTAACAGACCAAGGCGAAAGATGAGGAAAAAAGACAAAGGTTGCACTGATTTCCCCTAGCCTGAATAATTCACAAGCCATCTACTGCGATGCGGCGATCAGCCCGCGGATTGCTCCGCCGCCGGCTCCGTCTGGCTGTCCTGATCCTTGTCTCCGCCATAGTAGCGGTTGTAGGTCTGGGAATAGCGCCCGTAGTAGTAACGGCCATAGCGGCTGTAGTAGGAGTACTTGCGCTGCCCCAGTTGAATGCCGTTCAGGCAGAAGCCAATGACATTGGAGCCCAGCAGGCGGTGCAGAGCATGCCGAACACTGCCAAAGCTGGCCTTGCCGTGACGCACCACCAACAGTGTACCATCGGCCACTTTGCCCAGAAACGACGTGTCAACCACCCGGCCGGCCGGGGCGCTGTCCATAATCACCAGGTCGTACTCCTGCCGCCACTCGGCCATTAACCTTTGCAAGCGGGCGGCGCTCAGCATTTCCGGCACCTCATGCCGATAAGCGCCGGAGGGGATAAAGGACAGGTTCTCCTGACCGGTCTCCTGCACCAGGCTGTGCCAGTCCGCCACTTTACCGACAAAATAATCGCACATACCAGGATCACGCTCGAGATTGAACACAGGATGGCAGGAACCACGGCGCAGGTCGGCGTCAACCAGCAGCACCCTTTTGCCGCTCCAGGCAAACAGCGTGGCCAAATTGACGGCTGTCATGGTTTTGCCCTCCCCGTCCTCGCCGGAGGTTATCAGCAATACATAGGGGCGGTTAACATCTTCCATTACATACTCCACCCCGGCTCTCATGGCCCGATAGGTCTCGGTGCTGACATCCGAGGTTTCATGCGAAACCATCAAATCCATGTTGTTAGGGTTGAAACCTTTGACGGTGCGATTCCAGTCCGGGGTGCCGCTGATGTAAGGAAGGCGCAGTCGCTCCTCGATCGCCAGCGCATCAAGGAAACGAGTGTCGAAATGGTCGATCAGAAAAGCAAACCCGACACCAATGCCCAGGGAGGCGATAATCGACAGAATCATAATTCTGGTGGTGGCCGGCCATACCGGGTCGGTGAATCCGCGCACAGGTTCCACCACTCGGTTGAACATAGCATCGACATCGATCACGGAGCCATCCAGAATACGCGTAAAGACTCGGTCGTACAAGGTGCTTAGATGCCCGATCTTGGCTTGCAGAGCGGCGTGCTCGGCCCGCTGCTCGGTGGTCAGATCCAGTTCCCGGCGCCAGGCGCGGGCGGCATCGCCAACTGCTCCCAGTTGAATGTCAATGGCGGAAAAGCGAGCATTCAGCCGTTTCAAGGCGATTTCCGCGGCCAGAGCCAAATCCCTTTCGGCCGACTCGATCGCTTTTATCAGCAACACCATTTCCGGATGGTCAGGCTTGTATATGCTCAGCCTGTCCTCGTACTCGGCTCGCAGTCGCTCGAGTCGCGCCTCGACCTGCTGCCAGTCACCTTCCTGACCCCATTGCAGAAGACTCATCCCCTCCCGCTGGCCGTCGCGGGCGGCCATCAGGGCAGGATTGAATTCAGCGGAATCAAAATCGAGATCGCCCATGTTCGGTGATACAGAGCGCATGTCGCCGGCGGCGATTTTGCTTTCATCGGTCAGCCGCAGGGCGTCCTGAATTGTGGCCACGTCCGCGTCTTTGAGGAAATCGAACTGGCTTTCCAGCATTATCTGCTCCATGCGCAAAGTGTTCTCCCGTTGCACGAGGTTGGCCAGGAAGCGCTCGTCATACCAGGTTCTGGTCTGCGTGTAGGTCAAATTGTGGCGTCGCTGAAACTGGGTCAGCGCCTCGCGGGCGGCATCCAGCTCACGCCCGATCGATTCCTGCTCCCTTCGCAGGCTGGCCACGGCCCGGTCGGTGGCTGCGAGAATCTCCTCGCGCCGCATCTCGTCGTAGGCTCGCAGCATCTCTCGCAAATAAGCGACCGAATACCTTTGATTCACCGAGTCAACCCGAATGTCAACCATGGTCGGCGCCTCGCGCAAGCGGGTGATGTCAATGCGGGGTCGCAGGTCGGTCTCTTCCAGCTCTCTTTCCCATTCGGCGCGCAGGCGCTCCATCACCCGCTGATGCAGATTGCCGCTGCGCATGATCACAATCTGCCGACTCAGCTCGTCCTCGAGCGACGGTCCGCTCGTGCGACTGCGACCGTCCTCGGTCAATTGCAGTCTGCTTTCGCGAAACACCTCATAGCGGCAGGTGGCACGGTAAAGCGGCGTGGCCATGACCGAGTACGTGGCCGCCAGCCCCGCCCCCAGCAACAGGATCAACAGGATCAGCCACCAATACTGAAGGACCACTCCGAAATACTGTCGGGGGTCGATCAGCTCGGTCAAAGTATTGTTGGGGGTTTCCGGACCAGTCGGACGCAGCCAGCGAGCCTGTTCCGGTTTTGCCGGCTTGGACGATTCGCCATCCTGGTTCGTTGACGGAGCCATTCCCTGATATTGATCTTCGCTCATAACTGATTGAACCTCTTATGTATTGCTGTCTTATTGAACCTGAATCCGTGATAAAATTGGCGAAAAGCATTGTAATTAACAAATAATCTCGCGCAATCAAATTTGTATGAAACCATCAGACTAGAGTGTGATCCTCCGACGCGGCACGATAACCATGTCGCCGTGCTTCAACTCAATATCCTGGTCCAAGTCGCCGTCCTCGATAATCGCCGAAACATCGACGGTGAATTCCTGCCGCTGATTGTTGTCGGTGAAGCGGACCACTCTGACCCGGTTGCCGCGGGCGTAGGTGTCAAGGCCGCCCGCTTTGAGGATGGCTCTCAGCAAAGTCCGCTGCTCGCCGGGAGCAAAGTAAACCATGGTCTCCTGGGAATTGACCGCTCCCACCACGTAGACTTCGGCATCCTCGACGCTAAGAAAGTCGAACAGACCGCCGCTAAGCCCGGGAATGCACAGGATGTCGTTGGGCTGCAGCATCACATCCATCTCGGTGTTGGGCATGGCGGCTGCGAACAGTTGGTCAAGCTCCAGCTCTATCCTCTCATGGGGTTCGTCCGGATGAGTTCGCCGTAATATGAAAGACCCCGCAGGGTTGGCCCATCGCGACAGCCCGCCGATCTGGGTTATCAACTGCAATACGGTCAGCCCGCCGACATCGGGAATTTGAAACATGCCGGGGTTTCTGACCGCGCCGTAGACATAAACCCGTCCCAATCCCTTCTTGACCAGGGTGACGTTGACAGTCGCCTGATTGTAAAGGTCCTTCTTCAGTTCCTCGGCCAAACGCTCGCCGGCCTGCTCGGGCGTGTAGCCTGCTATGGCGAACTCGCCCAAATATGGAATCGGCACTGTGCCGGCGGCCGAAACCTCGCCGAAAAAAGTCACCTCCGTATCCTCGCGCATCACCACCCGAATCCGGTCCCCCGGAATCAGGGGAGCCTGGGTTACATCGAACAGCCGGGATAACTGGGCGCTCACGGGGATTGCGCCGAGCAAAGAGAATCCGATTAGAAGAGCTGGAAAAACACGCCATGCCGCCTTGTTAATCATAGTACCTGTCATCCTTGAATTACAATTTAATTGTTCGCAACCGCCGAAATATTAATCTAGTCCGAATCAAATCAGAATGACGCATAAGACAAAGGAATGTGAACATTAGTTCCCAACCCGAAATAAAACGGGGATTCACAATTGCGAACTCCCGTCGGCTCTGTTTATTTGCCAGTCATGCGAAACGTGTGAAAACCGGTCTAAAAATCATATTCCAGAAATATGCTCGCCCGGTTGCGGTGATAGCTGTAGTCGGTGCCCGAGCCTGCTCGCATATCAGAACTTTTATGCCAGTATTCATAGCGAAAACGGGCTCTGACCTTCGGGCCCAGCACATAGCTGGCACCGGCACCGACCCGCCAAAGGTCGGCGTTCTCACCGAAATCCGACTCCCGAATGTCAACTAGGGCAATGTCGCCACGAACTGTCAAATTCCGCATAATATTGCTGGCGATGCCGTACATGTAGGTGGTTTCCTGAGCGTAGTTGACAAACGGATTGACAATGTCCTGGTTGCGGTCGTGCGTAATGCTCAGGGTGTGGTCGGTAAACTCCGAGGAGGCAAAACGGACAGCGGCACGACCGGTGAAACCGCGCGCCTGCTCGACCGCAAACG
>SLNM01000313.1 GCA_007133055.1 Lentisphaeria bacterium | reverse complement strand
CGAGACCGTTGCGAAGCAACAGAGGCTGTCCGTAGGATAGCAGCGAAGCGGCAATCCGTCTCGCCCAAGCGAATCGAGCCTGGTCGGGACAGATTCCCAACCTACAATTGGCTCGATTCGCACATTTCGCAATTCTCTGCCGGTGTCAACAAGTCAACGAAGCCTCAAATTTTCACTGACGGGTTTCATTTCGGGATCGGCGGGCTCTGGCGGCATTGGCCCGCCAGCGTTCCGGGTTGTTTTCGGGGATATACCAGAAATAAGGAAAAATATGTTTTCGGTAGGTTTCATGGTCCATGGTCGCCAGCGCTTCAGGGGTTAGCAGGTGGGCAATCGGTTCCAGCCACGGCATTGGCTTGAGATCGCGCCATTTGCCGCGGTTGAGCGGGCAGGCCAGCTGGCAATCATCGCAGCCATAAATCCACTTGCCCATGCATCGCCAAAGTTGCTTTGGGATCGGCCAGGGGGCGCTGTAGGCAAGGTACGCGACACATCGGTCCATGCGCATCAGGTAGGGTTTGCACAGCGCCTGGGTGGGGCATGCTTCCAAGCAGGCTCGACATTGGGGTGGGCATGGGCAGTCCAGGGTTGGAGGGTCGGGCGGCAGCGGCGCATCGACCCGCCAGCATTCAATATTGATCCAGGATCCGGCCCGGCGATGGTAGGCGAAGCCGTTGCGTCCGATCTTCACAACACCGGCCCGCGCTCCGGCCAGGCGGTCGGGCAGGCCGCCGCGTTTCACACGCAATCCCAGTTTCCGCAGGGCGGCGGTCATTCTTGTCGGCATCGGATGGTCCGGGCTGGCTTTCACTCTACGGTCGGCCAGGTAGTTTCGGCCAATATGATCGCCGGTGCCTGGCGGCAGTCGGTACAGGCCATAGCGGCGAACACAAACCACCACGGCCTGCACCCAGGGCGCTCCATGCGGGGGGTCGGTTCTCTCGGTCATCGGCTGGTACAGCTCGGTGGTTTCGGGGAAGCGCATGATCCGGCGCCGCAGAGCCCGGGAATACAGGGCGAAGGGCTCGGCCGAGGCGATGCCGCAGTCTATATAGCCGCACTCCGCGGCGGCTTGTTTGACCGCCTCCGCCAGCGTCTTGAGCTGGTTCATGTTCGTCGTCCGAAGCGTTTTTCAATTTCGGCCTGCGGCAGGTTGATCATCACCGGCCGTCCGTGCGGGCAGGTGTATGGCATTTCGGTTTCGGCCAGGTCGGCGAGCAGCCGCCGAATCTGTTGTTCGTTCAACAGGTCTTCGGCCCGGACCGCGTGTTTGCAGGCGGCCTGGGCAATCCGTTCCTGGTCCAGCCTGGCGACCCCGGTGGTTCCGGTTGTGCGTAACTGTTCGCACAAATCCCGCATCATCCCCTCGATGTTTTCCCGGGGCATCTGCGGCGGCACTCCTCCGATCAGGAAGGCGCCGCCGCCGAATGGTTCCACCTGAAAGCCGAGCTTCAGGAAGGCCGCCAGGTTCTTGTTAAGCAGGGCGGCGTCGGAGGGTGAGAACTCGATGGTAACCGGCATCAGCAGGGACTGGGAGGCGCCTGTTTCCTGCCCGGCCTGTTGCAGCAGTTTCTCGTATAGCACTCGTTCATGCGCGGCATGATGATCGATCAGCACCAGGCCATCATCGCCTTCCGCCACCAAGTACAGGTTGTGCAGGGTGCCGATCACCCGCAGCCCTCGAATCAGCGTCCGGCTGGCGACCGAGGGCGATGCGCCGCCGCCGTATTCTTCGCTGCCGCCCAGCGATTTGTCGACGGCGAACGGGTCGGTCGTTTCCGGTGTGGAGACAGTCGGTGTTCCGGGCGCCGCCTCCACCGGCGCCCCGTCTTTTCCTTCCTGGTTGGCGAGGGATGCGGCCGGGTCGGGCATCGGCAGACGGGCGGTTGCCGTCGGCCGCGGGCCCGGCTGGTTCTGCTGCCATGCTGCCGGAGTGCCTTCGCCCGAGGTTCTGGACGGGAAGGCTTTGGGGGTCATTTCACCGGTCAGCTCGCGCAGCGCCCGTCGGATGGCGGCGGCGACAATTTGGCCGACCCGGCGGGCGTCTCGGAAACGAACCTCCCGCTTGGTTGGATGCACATTGACATCGACCTCCTCCGGGGGCAGCTCGAGAAACAGCATCACCGGCGGGTAGCGTCCTTTCATGACCAGGGTGTGGTAGGCGTCCCGAATGGCAAAATAGACCGTGTCGGCGGTGGCTGGCCGGCCATTGACGAAGACTCTCTGTTCGCGTCTGCTGGCTCTGGTCATGCCGGGGCGGCCGACATATCCGCAAACCGACATGTCCGCCTCCTGGTAGTTTACCTCGATCATGGCCCGTCCGGTCTCCCGTCCCAGCAGCATGCACATGCGGGTGGCCGGGTCGCTTCCGGGCGGTACTCTCAGGGCGAGCTGGTCGTCAAAGTAAAGTTCGAATCCGGAATTGGGACGCGCCATGGCTTGCAGCAAAACCATTTCCTGGACGTGTCCCTGTTCGGTGGCGGCGGCTCGCATAAACTTTCGCCGGGCCGGCTGATTAAAGAAGAGATTTCGCACCGTGACAGCCGTACCCGGCGGGCATCCGCACTCCCGGACTTCGCGGATCACTCCTCCGTCCACCACGATTTGCTGTCCGGCCGCCGCCTCCCTGGTCCGGGTTTGCAGGAGCAATCGGCTGACACCGGCGATGCTTGGCAGAGCTTCGCCGCGAAAGCCGAGGGTTTGGATTCGGTCGATGTCGAAGATCTCCTTGATCTTGCTGGTGGCATGTGCCTCCAGCGCCAGCATTGCATCGTCCGGGTCCATGCCGCAGCCATCGTCGATCACCTGAATCGACTTGCGTCCGCCGTGGGCGATGCGGATCACGATTTTCCGGGCTTCCGCGTCGATGGCGTTCTCCACCAATTCCTTGACCACCGAGGCAGGTCGCTCGACCACTTCGCCGGCGGCGATACGGTTGGCGGTTTCGGTCGGCAGTATGCGTATTTTACTCATCTTTTCGGTTTCTCAGCAGTCTGCTTCGCTGCACCATTCTCTGATATTCCAATAGTTTCTCCCGCTGTCGTTCGGGGTCGGTTTCGGCTTCGATTTCCCGGTCCAGCTTTTGCAGGATATCATCGAGCGCGTCGATTTCGATCACCGCCAGGCAGTCTTGCACTGCTCTCTGCAATAGTTTTTCCGTCTGCCTTCTTCGGTGTTCGGCATCGGTTTGCACCGGCAGCTCCGGGTATTTGGAACCGGCCAGCACTCGGCTTATCCGTTGGTCGGCGCTGAGTTGATGATTGGCGGCCAGTTGGCGGCCCGCCTCGGCATGGCGTCCGTTCTCGGTTTCATCCAGGACCAGGTTAAGCGCCATGGCCGGCGGATTATGTCCGAGAAACTCGCGGTTCAGGGTTTCGGTCAACTGATGGGCTACGGAGCCGTGATGCAGAGCCAGGTCCAGCAGCTCGATAGTCGCCGTCTGCAGCCGCGATCCGTCCACCGGCGTGGTGGCGATGCCGGAACCCGCCTCGAATTCAGGAGCCGGTTCGGAAAACAAATCGCGGCCGCGCGTCTTCGCGGCCTGTCGCAGAGATCGGTTGAGCATGTCAAAGACCGCCTCGTCGGGCACATCGATGCGTCGGCTCAGCCACTGGCAGTAGGCGGAGCGCAGCACGGCGCTGGGATGGCGGCTGAGAATGTCGACCAGGAACCAGGCGATGGCATCCTTGCCATGGGCGGTCTCCGGGTCATGGCTGCGGCAGGCGAATTGGAAGAGAAACTCCATAGCTTCCTGGCTATTCTCCAGAATGGCGTGCAAATGGTCGCCGCCGCGGGCGTGAAAGACACTGTCCGGGTCCTCTTTCTCGGGCATTGACACCACCCGCGGTTTCAGTTCCAGGCGCAAAGCGGTGGCAATGCTTTTGGCGGCGGCCTGCAAGCCGGCTGGGTCGGAGTCGAAGGCGAAAGTCACCGCGCTGGTGAATCGCTTGAGAATGCGCGCCTGATTGTCGGTGAAGGCCGTACCCTGGGGGGCGATGGCGTTGTCGAAGCCGCAGCGGTGGCAGGCAATCACGTCCAACTGTCCCTCGCAGACCAGGGCGAATCCGTGCCGCTTGAAGTTGGTTCGCGCCAAGTGCAGGCCGTAGAGCAGCTTGCCCTTGTGAAAGAGGGGGGTCTCCGGGGTGTTGATATACTTGGCGGCCTTGCTGTCGGAGTCCATGGTTCGTCCGCTGAAACCAATCACCCGTCCAAGTTCATCATGGATCGGAAAGACAATGCGATTGCGGAAACGGTCATAGATTCGGCTGTCCGCCCCGTTGTCGCGCTTGACAAGCAGGCCGCATTCCAGCATGGTCTCGGGCTGGAATCCATGGCGTTGTCCCCACTGCATGGAGGCTTCCCAGGAGTCGGGGGCGAAGCCGATGCCAAATTGCTCGATGGTCGCCCGGTCGATACCGCGTTTCTCAAGATAGTCCCGGGCTGCCGCCCCCTCCTTGCCCGACAATGTCCGGCCGTACCATGCGGCGATTTCGCGCAGGCATTTGAACAGAGTCTCCTTGCGCCTGGCCCGTTCCTTGCCGGACTGGCGCTGAGCCTCTCTCCCGCCGGTTTCCGGGGCGGCTTCCGGGACTACCACGTTAAAACGCTGGGCCAGCAGGTGGACGGCGCCGATGAAATCGACGTTCTCCCGAGCCATGACAAAGCTGAAAACATTGCCACCGGCGCCGCAGCCGAAGCAGTGATATGCCTGATGGGCGGGGCTGATCTTGAAAGACGGCGTTTTTTCCTGGTGAAACGGACAGCAGGCCCAGAAATCATTGCCACGCTTGGTTATTTGCACGTAGGATTCCACGACCGACACCAGATCGGCTCGCTGACGAATTTCCTCAATGGTTTCCTCTGGAATACGCGGCATGGTCAAATCGTGGGTTTGGATTTTCTGTCATAGTGCTTCAGGCATCATTGCCGGTGGCGTCGGCGCTGCATCAGTTGTCTCAGTCTTTCGGTCACCTGCCTGGCTCTGGCCGAGTCGTTTATTCTCTGGCTAGTTGCCAGGCAGCGTCGGTAATAGGCCAGTGCCTGTTCTTCATCGTTCAGGTAGAGGTCATAGAGCACCGCCAGGTTCTGGAGCACCACCGGATTGCCCGGGTCCCGCCGCAGAGCTTGCAGGAAAAAGGCTCTGGCGCGGTTGTAGTTTGGTTCCCCCATCCACAGCAGGGCGATGGCATTGAAAGCCTCTGGTCGGTTGCCGTAGTCGGCCTCCGAAACCAGGCGCTGCAAATAGCCGACTCCCTCGATCAGGTTCTGTTCCAGGCAGGCGCGGGCCAGCAATACCAGCAGAGGCCGGTGGTGGCGGTCGATTTCGTGGGCTCGCCGCAGAGGCGCCAGCGCCTCGGCGAAATTGCCCGCTTCGGAAAGCATCCAGCCATAGAGAAACTGAGCGGTGAAATTGTTTGGCGCCTGTTCCGCCACCTGTCGCATGCTCCGGGTTGCCCTCCCGGTTTCGCCCAGGTAGTGAAAGCTCAGCCCCATCAGCATACGGGCGTCAAGATTGCCGGGGTCGTGCGCGGTCACTCTCCGGGCATATTCCCGGGCGTAGCTCCAGTCTCCGGCCCGAGCCGCCGCCAGAGCTTGCTGCATCAGTTCCTCGGACGATTGCCGGGTGCCACATGCGGCGAGCATAAGGACCAGGCACGACAGCAGGCCAATGGCCGCCAATCGGCGGTACCGGAGAGGGGAATCCGGCGGACAAGGTTCAATGGCGGCAATGTTGTGGCTCATTTCCTACGCGCTTCAATCATGGTTAGAGCATGTTTGCGGGCGACTTCGGAATTATTATCGCCGCCCATCATTCTGACAATCTCGTGCAGGCGTTGTTCGGTGTCAAGCAAATGCAGCTCGGTGACGGTTCGGCCGCCGGCGATTTTCTTGTCAACCCGGTAGTGGACTTTGGCCGCCGCCGCGATTTGCGGCAGATGAGTGATGCAAAATATCTGATGCCGATCACCGATGCGGTCCAGTTCCTCCGCCACCTGGTTGGCGGTGCGGCCGCCGATGTTGGCGTCGACTTCGTCGAATACCAGAACGGGAATCTGGTCGACCTCGGAAAACACGGCCTTAAGGCCCAGCATCACCCTTGCCATTTCGCCGCTGCTGACAATTTTTCGGAGGGGCAGAATGCCCTCGCCCGGGTTGGGAGCAAAAATAAACTCCGCCCGGTCGGCCCCCCTGGGGCCGGGCTCGGCCTCGCCGATGTCGATCTGGAACCGGGCTTCGGCAAAACCCAGCACTTGCAGTTTTCGCTGCGCCTGTTCGGCCAGCTCTCCGGCAGCCTCCCTCCTCCGCCGGGTCAGCCGCCGGCAGCAATCCTGATGTTGCGCCTGAAGCTCCTTTTCCCGGGCAGCCAACTGTCTTAGTCGCTCCTCGCGCATTTCCGAGTTGTCCAGCCGCTCCTTCAGTTGTTCGGCCCGGGCCAGGACGGCCTCGATGGTGCCACCGTATTTACGGCGTATGCTCTGTATCTGTTCCAGTCTCTGCTCGAGCTGGTGCAGAGACTCGGCATCCAGCTCGACCGTGTCGGCAAAGGACCTTAGTTCATGGTTCAGTTCTTCGATCTGCTCGACAATCCCCTCGATTTTATGCTCCAGCGCCCCGCCGGATTCGGGTGCCAAACGGGCGATTTCACCTAGCCATCCGACGCATGGGCGCAGTTGCTCCACCAGCGCGCCGTCGCCCTCGCTGAGCATCTGTCGGCAGTCCGAGGCGTTTTTGATCAGCGTCCGGGCATTGGCCGCGGTGCGATACTGTTCATGCAGGCGTTTTTCCTCGTCCGTGTCCAGATTGGCGTCAGTTATCTCTCTCATCTGATGGGCTAGAATCTCCTGCTCTGCCAGGTCCACCGTATTCCGGCACAATTCCTCGGTCTGCCGCCGACACTGGCGCAGTTCCCGGAAGGTCTCTTCGCACTGCCGCCGCTGATCGTGCAGGCCGGCGAAAGCGTCAACCAGCTCCAACTGGCAGGTTGAGCCGAGCAGCGACTGATGGTCATGCGGTCCGTGGATGTCGACCAGGAAATTGCCGACCGCCCTGAGTCCCTCCATAGTAACCGGCGAATCATTGATGTAAGCGCGCGAAGAGGTTGGTGTAATCACCCTCCGCAGCCACAGCCGCGCCTCCTGGCAGGGGGGCGCGCCGGCTTCCTCGATCACGCGCTGCAAATGCTCGGCCAATGTCGGATCAACCTGCGACAGCGCGAACTCGCCCGCGATCTCGCACCGTGTTTCTCCGCGCCGAATCAGACTTTTCTCGGCTCGCTCCCCAAGCAGCGCCTGCAAGGCGCCCATGATCACCGACTTGCCCGCACCGGTCTCGCCGGTTATCGCGTTGAGACCTGGGCAAAACTCCATCTCCAACTGGGAAACCGTGGCCAGATTGCGAATATGCAGATAAGCCAGCACGCCAGACACCTCGATTATCTTAGAGACACAGCGGTAAAACAATCATCCGTAATCCGTTATTATTCAACAGCGTCACCGGGGTCGTGGCAACTTTGCCCTGGTCCTTGCGGATTGCCGGATCATGACCACGTGAACTATAGTCCGTGCCGGCCGATAGACAACCCCGGATTCATTGCCTAACCTTTCCGGCCTTACTTGTTTTTCGCGCCCCAGGCTTCATGGTATATATGTAAACGGAAACGAAACGGAAACGAAACAAGAATGGATTTGTCAAACGTGTGTACCCGAAGAAAGGTCCGACCATGAAAAGAAGCACCATTGCCGCCGCCGCCGCCGACCGGGTATTGGTTTCGGACGGTGGCTGGGGAACCTATTTGCAGGAGCTGGGACTGATCCCCGGGGAATGCCCGGAGCTGTGGAATTTGAAACACCCGGAACGAGTGCTGGAAGTGGCCTCCGCCTATGTTGCCGCCGGTGCCGACATGATACAGACCAACAGCTTTGGCGGCAGCCGCTGCAAGCTGGCCATGTATGATCTGGCCGATCAAACTGCCGCCATCAACCGGGCTGCCGCCGCCATTTCCCGCCAGGCCGCCGGTCAGAGTCTCTGGGTTGTCGGCTCGGTCGGGCCAACCGGGAAAATACTGTTGCTCGGGGATACAGACGAAGCGCAGTTGTCTGACGCCTTCCGCCAACAGATCGAGGCGCTGGCCGAAGGTGGCGCCGACGCGGTCTGCGTGGAAACCATGAGCGCCCTTGACGAAGCATCGCTGGCCATTGCGACCGCCCGCCGGCACAGCTCTCTGGAAGTTATTGCCACGTTTACTTTCGCCGCCACCAAAGATGAGAACGAATACCGGACAATGATGGGGGTGTCTCCGGCCGAAGCGGCTCGCGCCGCACTGGAGGCGGGCGCACATATCATTGGCAGCAATTGCGGCAACGGTTTCGCCGGGATGATAGAGATTGTCCGGCAAATGCGCCGGGAGGCGGGTCCGGGTGTTCCTATTCTGGTGCATGGCAACGCTGGGCTGCCGCGCATGGAGAACGGTCGGGAGGTGTTCCCGGAAACTCCGGCCATGATGTCGGCTCACCTGCCGGCACTGGTGGAGGCCGGAGCCAATATCATTGGCGGCTGCTGCGGCGCCACCCCTGAACATGTGAGGGCGATCAGACAGGCCTTGCAAACAATGCAGCGGTAAACGATGTCAAACAACAAGTGCGCCGAAAGCGTCCTGCATAATCTACTGCATGACTCCAGGAACGACACAGCGAACAAATCCGGAGTCGCAAAGCCACGGAGCCATGAAGTCAAATGTTCAGTGCGTATGCTTGCAAGGGATTTATGACTTGACAGTCAAAATTAAAATTTGCGGCTTGACCAACCTATCCGACGCACAGGCGGCGCTGGCGGCCGGAGCCGATTTTCTGGGCTTTGTCTTCGTCCGCCAGTCCCCCCGCCGGGCAGCGCCGGAAACCGTGCGCGAGATTGTCGCTCTTCTACCCAGAGATACCCGGACCGTCGGTGTTTTTGCCGACCAAAGCGCCGCCGAGATTAGGGACATCGTCGATTCCTGCGGACTGCACATTGTCCAGTTGCACAGCAATGAAACCGTCCCACTGATCCGGGCATTGGCAGACTGCGGCGAGATTTGGAAAGCTGTATGGCCGCAGGCTCCGCAAGACTTGCCGGCACTGACGGAAATCCCGGCCGACGCCTTGGTTGTCGACTCCGCTACCAGCCAACGCCGCGGCGGCACCGGCATAGTGGGCGACTGGTCCCTGGCCGCGCAATTGGCGCGGCGGCGACGAACCGTCCTGGCCGGCGGACTGAATCCGGACAATATAGTGGCTGCGGTCGAGGCTGTGCGACCCTTTGCGGTCGATGTGGCCAGCGGGGTCGAAAGCAACCCCGGCATCAAGGACCACGAGAAAATACGCGCCTTTTGCGCCGCCCTGAAATAGTGGCTGCAACTTCGCGTGCTTCGCCATTT